>NZ_ABZS01000228.1 GCF_000173615.1 Sulfurihydrogenibium yellowstonense SS-5
ACAAATGTAAAATTTCAAAGTCTTTAATACAACTGCAGAAATGTACTTGAACCTCTAAAGAGTGTTCTCTTTGATGTGGAAGAGTATTTAATGTTAATGGAAAATCCGGATATCTTTTAAGAATTTTATAATCATTTCTTTGTTAACTTTTACTTTTCCAAGGGGGGTTTCCCAGTAATCATAAAATCCATAAGAAACTCCATTAAAATATACATGGTGGGACGGTCCTATCAGTAAAATTTTGTAATGTTTGTTTGGGTCAAGGTTTAAAAGCTGCTTATATGAAACTGCCGCAACAGGTCCAGAATACATATATCCTGCATGTGGAACTACTATCCCTTCAGGAACATAGTCATACAAGGGTGCTTTATTCAAATAATTTTTGATTGTATATAAAAGTCTCTCTTTATCTCCGGTATAGAACATATTCGCAACAGCTGGTTTTCTTACTGTTAGCATGAATAAATTCCTCATCATCATTTTTGTACAAATTAAAGTTATACTGAAATAAACCATTTTCAATAAAAAAGTCGGGTCGAGTTTTGCTTTTTATATTTTGTAGCTAAAAGAATCCTGTGCTATTTCAAACTTAAAGTGTTCCAAAAATAAACATTATTAATCTGCAGCCGGCGAAGAATTTCCTGTTTTTTCCTTCTTTTCAAAAAAACATTAAAAAATGAGATTCTTCGGACTTACGTCCTCAGTATGACAGGAAAAGGTAAACTTACAAAAATTTTAGAACAACCTCTTTAAAACTTCTCACCACCTTAAGATTTATGCTATAATATTATCCTTGGCTTGCAAAAAGTTTAAAAATAGAAATAAATATAAAAAAGTACTTGACACAAATCAGATAATCGGATATAATATTTATCTCTAAAGTTTAAGCCGGTGTAGCTCAGTCGGCAGAGCAGGTGATTTGTAATCACCAGGTCGTGGGTTCAAGTCCCACCGCCGGCTTTAAATTTTAGAATTTAGAATATGGAGAGGTAGCCAAGCGGCCAACGGCAGGAGACTGTAAATCTCCCGGCGAAAGCCTTCGGCGGTTCGAATCCGTCCCTCTCCATATCGTACATGCGGGAGTAGCTCAGTTGGTAGAGCATCTGCCTTCCAAGCAGATGGCCGCGGGTTCGAGTCCCGTCTCCCGCTCTCCAATAAAACCAAGACGTAAAAAGGCTGTAGTAGTCTTTTTACGTCTTATTATGTTTTTATGCCCAGGTAGCTCAGTCGGCAGAGCACACCCTTGGTAAGGGTGAGGTCGCGGGTTCAAGTCCCGTCTTGGGCTCTGACAGAGGTTTGATAAAAATAAATGCTCTTCTTATATTTAGGAGGTAAAAATAAATGGCAAAAGAGAAATTTGTAAGAGGAAAAGAACACTTAAACGTAGGAACAATAGGGCACGTTGACCACGGAAAAACAACATTAACAGCAGCAATCACATACGTACAAAGCAAAAAAGGATTAGCAAAATTTGTTGGATACGGAGACATAGATAAAGCTCCAGAAGAAAGAGAAAGAGGAATTACAATCAATATCACACACGTAGAATATGAGACAGAAAAAAGACACTATGCACACGTAGACTGTCCAGGACACGCAGACTACATAAAGAACATGATCACCGGTGCAGCACAAATGGATGGAGCGATCCTTGTAGTATCAGCGGCAGATGGACCAATGCCACAAACAAGAGAACACGTACTCCTTGCAAGACAAGTTAACGTACCATACATCGTAGTATTCTTAAACAAATGTGACATGGTAGACGACCCAGAACTAATAGACTTAGTAGAAATGGAAGTAAGAGAACTGCTAAGCAAATATGACTTTCCAGGAGATGAGGTACCTGTAATAAGAGGGTCAGCACTTGGAGCATTAAACGATGACCCAAAATGGTTTGCATCAGTGGAAGAGCTATTGAAAGCAATGGATGAATATATACCAACACCTCCAAGAGAAACAGACAAACCATTCTTAATGGCAGTAGAAGACGTATTCACAATAACAGGAAGAGGA
>NZ_ABZS01000227.1 GCF_000173615.1 Sulfurihydrogenibium yellowstonense SS-5
GGAGAGTTGATGGTTTTATAACTGCATCGTGGAATCTTGGAAGCATTTTTGCTTCTTTGGTTGGAATGTATCTACTGTCTTCATTTCCTGAGGAAAAAGCTTGGCGGTATGCATTTTTATTTGGCGGTAGTTTAGCAATATTGATAGTATTTATAAGATTTTTCATTCCAGAATCTCCAAGATGGCTAATATCGAAAGGGCTAACAGAAAAAGCCGAAGAGATTGTATCTAAATTAGAAAAAAAATATCATGTAAGGCCAATAAACAAACAGTGTGAAATTCCTGTATTTGAAGGTAGTTTATTAGATGCGGTGAAGATTATTCTCAAAAAGTACAGAGGAAGGTTTTTATTTGGAACGGCTATGAGTTTTACAATTCTGACAACATACTATGGCTTTATTACTATCTTACCTTTGGTAATTACAAATCAGTATAATCTTCCTACAAAAGAAATTCCAAATCTTTTACTAACTGCAAGCATTGGTGGTTTAATCGGTGGTATAGTTGTATCTTTTTTATCTGACAAGCTTGGTAGAAAAATAACAGGAACAACCATAGCCTTACTTTCTCTCTTAACATCTTTCTTCTTTTTAACATCGCAGGATATTTATACTACAGTTTTTGTTTATTCATTGGTTGCATACTCTTTTGCTAGCGTTGCTTATGTGTCTGCGATGGAGGTTTATCCTTCTTATTTGAGGGCTACAGCTATCGGTGTTTTATCTGTCATTGGAAGAATCTCAGGAATGCTGGCTCCACCAATACTAACCTATCTTGCAACTATAGATTATAAATTGAGCGTGTTAGGTTTGAGTTTGCTGTGGCTTGTAGGTTTTGTAGGATTTTTTATATGGTCTAAGTTTGGCGTTGAAGCAAAAGGAAAATCTATTGAGGATATAACTTAATCAAATCATAAACATCCTCTGTATTATTGTAAATAAGTACAATTTTTAGCTTTTCTTCTTTGTTCAAAATATCTAACATAGCATCATCTTTTAATTTTTTATATATTTTTGTTGTTGATAGGTCTAAAATTTGTGAGGCATCAAAATTATCTATGCTATAGGTTTGATTTTCTGATTTCCAAAATCTTTGGATTATACCAAAATTTGGATGCTCTGTAAGTTCTATAGGAAACATTTGGATTACTTGATTTTCCGTAATTTCTATCTCTATTTTTTGTGGTGTATATCTAATTAGTTTAAATATCATGGTTGTTTGTATAAGGGGGCGAAAAACAGCCCCCATATATTATTAATCTTGTAAAGCTTCGTAAACGTGTCCTACAAGCTCTTCAGATGGTTTTAATGTCTTCTTACCTGGTTCCCATTTAGCCGGACAAGCTTCATCCGGATGAGACATTAAGTATGCGTTAGCTTTCATCTTTCTTACAAGCTCATCTGCATTTCTTCCTACGTTGTAGAAGTTAACTTCAGAAGATACAAGCTTTCCTTCTGGGTTGATGATGAAAGTTCCTCTTAAAGCTAAACCAGTGCTGCAGTCATATACTCCAAACATTCTTGAAACTTTTCCTGTTGGGTCTGCACCCATTGGATATTTTACGTTTGCAAGTAATTTTTCATCTCTTTGCCATGCAAGGTGAACAAATTTTGTATCTGTAGAAACAGAAACAACTTCAGCACCAAGCTTCTTTAATTCTTCGTATTTTTCAGCTAAATCTGCTAATTCTGTTGGACATACAAATGTAAAGTCTGCCGGATAGAAGAATAAAATTGTCCATTTTCCTTCTTTTTTAGCATCTGCTAAAGAGAACTTTCCAAACTTCCCTGTTGATGGATCGTAAGTTTCCATCTCAAAATCTGGTACTTGTTGACCTACTAAGATTACTTTTTCTTCCATGTGATACACCTCCCTTTAAAAGTTTTAATTAATCTTATCAATAATCGTTATTATTTTGTTATGACTTTAATCACCCCCTACTAATATAAATATACAATCTTTAAAAACTTTTGCAAACTTTTTTGAAAAATTGCAAAATTAGAAACCTAAGTCTATTAAAAAGCTAATAGAT
>NZ_ABZS01000226.1 GCF_000173615.1 Sulfurihydrogenibium yellowstonense SS-5
CAATTTTTATCGTTTCTAAATACTTATATTTCAAATCCAATTTACCTAATTTTTCTTGAAACTCTTTGTCTTCTATACTTATTTTTATTTCTGCGTCTTTCTTTATTACTTCTGCAAATTCTGAAATTTTGTTATTTGTTATAATAATATTTCTCACTTCTAAATTTTTTGTGCTAATTGGCTCTGAGTCTGCTACTTTAAAATATGTCATCATTTCAAGAGTTTGTTTTTGAAGTTTGGCAGAGAATATTTTTTCTTCTGTATTTTTTATTTTTTCATCACAGTTTACCAAATTAGCATTTTCTTTTAGTATTTTATATAAAATTGCAAGCCTAATAAATCCCTTTATAGTTGAACCAGGTATGTATGCTCCATATTCTCCTTTTTCGTTAAGTACTGTTTTTATATGCTCAACAATTTCTCCAACTTCTGGATTTGGAGTTTGCGTATTAAGAATAACTGAATATTTAATTTCTTCAGATGTTGGTTTTCTGATTAAATCAAAAATGCTATTTCCTTTTTCAAGAGTTTCAATATAACGTTCTAATTTTGAAATTTCATCTTCAGATTCTGCTAAATTGGATATATATCTATCAAATGAGACTACATTTATCTCTGTGTCTTTTATAAAGTAATCAAAATTGTTAGATAGTTTTTTCCCATTTCCTATATGTATAGGTGTCAATGTTTTTAGCCTGTAGTTATACATACTTCACTCCTATTGGAAATTCTAATCCATATTGATATATTCCATTTTCAACTTCTTTTAATTGCCCTGATTTTTCTTTGTCTTTCTTTTTCAAAACTGACCCTTCTTTGATGTATAAAACTTTTTTCTTTAGTCTTTCTTTTTCAAAGGTGTTTTCTGTGTAGCTTTTGAATGTCTCTATATCGTAATAACTCTCTTCTGGATTTATTCTTTCCGTTGGTATGATTGGAGATAGGGTTATAAATTTATCTGCATTTAAGTCTATTAAGCCTTTTAAAGGTTCTGGGTCTAAATTGCTGATCTCTACCCTTCCCCATCCGATGCTTTTTTTGCCCCCAAATCCTATATCTTCTGTAAGTTTTATTAATCTTTGAAACTCATTTTCAAATTCTGTGTCTATGAAATATACTAAAAAGTATTCATCGTATATTTTAAAATCTGATTCTATTGAAAACAGGTTTTCTGATGTACTGGTTATTCTGTTTATCATGTTTCTTACTTGTGTATGTCGTTTTTGCTCTATTTTTAGATTATCATCTATACTTTGTATTATGCCTGAGCTTGATTTAAACTTTACAAAATCTTCTTCGTATCTTATGTTTCCCTCTATTACTTCTTTTAATACTTCTAAGGTTATAAATCTTGCTTTTTTGTAATCCTTTCTTTGGATTTTCACTTTAAAATCTGTGCTATCTCCCTTTATGGGTAAAATGGGCTTTGGAAATAAAAATTTATCTTTTACATATGGAAATGCTGATGATATCAAAAATTTTGGATTTTCTTTAAATCCATTTAAAAACTCTTTTAACTTTTCTTCTCCATGTATTAGTTTATAACTCCAACATATAGCACCAAAAATTGTAAAACTTCTTACCGGCGAAGTTGGCGAAAGATAGGTAATTTTGTATGCTTTAAGCATTTTTATGCTCCGTAAATATTAGCTATTTCATTTTCATCTAATTCTTTTTCTTCAAAAGGTTGTTTTCTATAGTCTGTCCATAAGATTTTTTCTTTGATAAATTTAACCTTTCCATATCCTCTTGAACCACTACCACCAAGATAATCATCTTCTAATAGCTGGATGCCTCTAATTATAGTATCGTATAATTCTTTTTTGTCCCCTTCGTGAACTCTTATTTTAATAAATCCTGTGAATTCTGAAAATGGTATAACTCTCTCTTGATGTCTTGGGTTTGCTTTTGCCGTGATTCTATCTATCGTGTTTTCTGTTTTTACTTCCACAAAATCGCCATCTAAAAATCTTTTCCACATCTTAATCGTCTCTTCTGTTGGATAGAAATCTTCTACTCTTAACCTTACAGGTTCTTCTGTTTTAGCGTTTT
>NZ_ABZS01000225.1 GCF_000173615.1 Sulfurihydrogenibium yellowstonense SS-5
TATAAGAGTAGCCGTTCCAAGAGAAGAGGATGCGTTAGCATTGCCGGAAATTGTAAAAAATTCTCCAATACCGGTAATAGGCGATATACATTTTTCTCCAAGAATTGCCTTTTTATCTCTAGAAAGCGGTATACACGGAATTAGACTCAATCCGGGAAACATCAACGATAAAGGAAAAATCAAAGAAATCCTTCAAGAGTGTAAGAAAAAAAATATTGTAGTTAGACTTGGCGTTAACTCCGGTTCTTTGGAAGAAAGACTTCTTGAAAAGTATGGTTATCCATCTGCCGAAGCTTTAGCAGAAAGTGCTTTGTACTGGTCAGAGTTTTTTGAATCTGTAGGTTTTACAAACTTTAAAGTTTCTATAAAAGGTTCTGACGTACTTCAAAATATAAAAGCAAATAAAATCTTTGCAGAAAAAACTGACATACCTCTTCATATAGGTATTACAGAAGCAGGACCGGCAGGTAGAGGGTCTATAAAGTCCGCTGTCGGTATTGGCATTTTACTGTATGAGGGCATCGGAGATACAGTAAGGGTCTCTTTAACCGCAGACCCGGAGGAAGAGATAAAGGTAGCATATCAAATTCTTCAAGCACTGGATTTGAGAAGAAAAGGAATTGAGATTGTATCCTGTCCAACATGTGGAAGGATTGAAGTAAACTTGCCAGAAGTTGTCAAAAAAGTTGAAGAAAAATTAGAATCGGTAGATAAACCTTTAAAGGTTGCAATAATGGGATGCGTTGTCAATGCGATTGGAGAAGCGAAAGAGGCAGATATTGGATTAGCATGTGGAAATAAATCAGCTATTTTATTTAAAAAAGGAGTTCCGATCAAAAGAGTCTCTGAAGAAGAGATGGTAGAGGAGTTATTAAACGAAATTCAAAGAATGGATAATGAATAAGGAAATATTTTTATTTTATTTAGCCGGAATGTTTGATAACTGTGGCAAACTTTCTTTAAAAAAAGATGGAAGGACAAAGAAAAGCGTATATCCTGAGGTCATTTTAAGGTCTAAAAAGGAAGATTTTTTAATCCGTGTAAAAGAAGCATACGGCGGAACTCTTAGAAAAAACAAAAATTCTTATGTTTTAATCTTAACACACAAAAAAGCCAAAAATTTATTAAACGACTTAAAAGATTTCTCTATTTTAAAAAAAAGAGAGATTGAGATAGTGCATCAGATTTTTTCAAAACAATTTTCCGGTAAATTAGAAGAAAAAAGAAGAAAAAAATTGATTGAAGAGTTTTTATCTTTAGTTCAGCCTTCTGAAAGAAAATCTAAAAACAAACAGTGGTCTGTAAAATCCTTATTGGAGGAGTAAAATTTGGAGGAGAAAGAATTCAACTTAAGAGGCGTTGCTGTAGATGTTACTTCTTATGAGCTTGAAGGTATAGATGAATTTGGAAAGGCGCCTATAGTGCTAAAAAAAGTTATAAAATATAAAAGCAGTTTCAGCTTAGTAATGAAAGGAATAACCGAAGAGTTAGAATGGTATTTTTCTAAAGGACTTACAAATATATACTTTTTAGACAACGGAAAAGCTCTAAGAATAGAACATGAAGATGGAACATATTGGGTAGACCTGCCTGCAGACCCAGAGCTAATAAACTTTCTTAAAGATTTTATAGAGGAGGCTTAAAAAGTTGGAAAGCATCATAGAAAAGGCTGAGATACTTTTAGAGGCACTACCATTTATAAGAAATTTTAGAGGTAAAACCTTTGTTATAAAATACGGCGGAAACGCTATGGACAAAGCAGATTTAAGAGATGCTTTCGCACAAGATATCATAATGCTTAAATACATTGGAATAAATCCTGTAATCGTTCACGGTGGAGGACCACAGATAGGTCAGTACTTGAAAAAAATGGGCTTAGAGTCTAAATTTGTTGGCGGTTTGAGAGTAACAGACAAAGAGACAATGGATATTGTTGAGATGGTTCTTGGCGGTCTTGTAAATAAAAGCATCGTTCAGCTGATAAATAGTTATTCAGGCGGGCATGTGAAGGCAGTAGGAATTACAGGAAAAGACGGATGTTTAATAAAAGCAAAAAAGTTAGATGCAGAAGAA
>NZ_ABZS01000224.1 GCF_000173615.1 Sulfurihydrogenibium yellowstonense SS-5
ACGCTATAAAGCTAAAAAAAATTAACATTACTGTAAATGTTTCTGGAAATTTTAATTCTATAAAAAACTTTTTAGATGAAATAGCAAAATCTGAAAGATTTATAAGTACAGAGAATGTTTCTATAAGAAAAGAAGGTGGTTTGTTAACCGGAGTGGTAAAACTTGCAGTTTATTATTTACCAGAATGATTTAAAGTTAAACGTGTTGCATGAGATGTGAGCGGTAGCTATGGAGGATACATTATGAAAAAAACTTTAATTTTATTGACATTATTAAACATAGGATTTTCTTATGCAGGAAAAGTAGATTTACCCCCACTTTCAGATATAGGACCTTTTATGGGCTTGGAAGCAACCGTTGGTTATATTCAAAAAGAGAATGGTGAAAAATATATGGTAATAGAAACACCGGAAGGAACAAAGCTTGTAAAAGTAAAGAAAAGCCCAAAGGAATTGATTGAGAAAAACATTAAATGAAACTGCTTGCAAAAATCAACATTGTCATTCTGCAGTTACAATGAAGAATCTCTTAAATTCACCCCTCACTTACTCACTTTCTCACCTTCTCTAAAGGAGGAGATCCTTCGGCTTTATAGCCTCAGTATAACGGACAAGGTAAACTTACGAGAATTTCTATAGCACTCTTATCTTAAACAGAATTCTTACTAAATGTTTTTAAAATACGTCGGGTGAGAAATTCAATAAAATTAGGAGATTCTTCGCTTACGCTCAGAATGACACTGTTGGCGGGCTTTCCGTCATCCTGAGGCCGAAGGATCTCCTTCTTAAATTCTATAAAAACCACTAATCTCTCACCCCATGGTATGTTTTTAAGATTAATCTATTTTACTTTGCCACTTCAACAAATCTTGATTCTCTGATTGTTACTACTTTTATCTGTCCTGGGAAGTCAAGCTCGTTTTCTATTCTTCTAGCAATTTCTTTTGTAAGTAAGTATGCTTCTTCATCAGAAAGTTTTTCTGCATTGACGATAACTCTAACTTCTCTACCTGCTTGGATTGCAAAAGATTTTTCTACATTTTCAAACGAATTGACTATAGCCTCTATCTTTTCAAGTCTATTTATGTAAGATTGTAATACTTCTCTTCTTGCTCCGGGTCTTGCAGCAGAAAGTGCATCAGCAGCAGCAACTAATACCGCCTCTGGGTACCTTGCCGGCTCGTCTCCATGATGGTAAAGGATGGCGTTTATCACATAGTCAGGTTCTCCATATCTTTTAGCAATCTCAGCACCAACCTTAGAGTGAGCTCCGCCAACTTCATGGGATATTGCTTTTCCTATATCATGCATAAGCCCACCTCTTCTCGCTTTCTTTTCATCAAGCCCAAGCATTGCAGCCATCATACCTGCTAAGTATGCAACCTCTTTTGTATGAAGCAGTACATTTTGTGTATAAGATGTTCTGTAATTTAATTTTCCAATGTAGTAGAAAAGTTCAGGATGGACATCAGTAAATCCAAGTTCCAGACATGCTTCTTCTCCAAGCTTTCTTATGTGCTGATCCATTTCTTCTTTCACTTTTTCAACAACTTCTTCAATTCTTCCCGGATGGATTCTTCCATCTGCTATAAGTCTTTCTAAAGCTATTTTTGCTATCTCTCTTCTTAATGGGTCAAAAGATGATATTGTTACTATATCCGGTGTATCATCAATGATTAAGTCAACACCTGTTGCAAGCTCAAAAGCTCTTATATTTCTTCCTTCTCTTCCGATGATTCTTCCTTTTATGTCATTGCTTGGAAGGTCAACTACGGAGACAGTATAAGATGTTGTTACTTCCGGTGCTAATCTTTGTATTGCCGTCACAAGGTTCCATTTAGCTTCTTTTTCTGCCTGCTTTCTTGCCTCTTCTTCTATCTCTCTCATTAATTTAGCAGCCTCAAGCTTAGCTTCTTCTTCAACTTTCTTCATAAGCTCTGCTTTTGCTTCATCTTTGGTCATGCTTGCTATTCTTTGAAGTTCAAGAATGTACTGCTGTTCTGCATTCTTTAGCTTTTCTTCTTTTTCTTTTAAAATATTTTCTAAAGCTCTAATCTCTTCTTCTAATTTATGTATTTCTTGTTCTCTTTTTGTTATT
>NZ_ABZS01000223.1 GCF_000173615.1 Sulfurihydrogenibium yellowstonense SS-5
CAGATAATATCTCTCTTCTTACTGTGTACTCATCAATTCCAAAGCCTCTTAACACCCTTCCACCAAGCCCGGACTTTTCTCTAACAACCCCGATTAACAAATGTTCTGGACCAACAAATGGATGGTGTAAAATTCTTGCTTCTTCTACTGCATACTCTAATATTCTTTTAGCGTCCGGAGAAAATAGTATCTCTCCTGTATGTGTACCTCTTGGAATTTGAGAAAGTAAAGTTTTCTTTACTTTTTCCGGGGAAAGACCAAATTTAGATAATACTAAAACTACGATATCGTCCTCATCAATCAACCCTAAGAGAATGTGTTCACTTCCTAAGTAGTTATTTTTGTATTTTAACGCGTGCTCCCTTGCTGTTAGTATTACTTTTCTTGCCTTTTCTGTGAATTTTTCAAACATCGCTTTTTACCTCGTTTTTATTTATGCCTTTTAAATTTATGCAAATTTATATTTTTTCAATTCCTTCAATCATACCATCTTTTATATGGTAAATATAATCACAGTATTTTGCTATTTCAACATCATGGGTTGCGATGATAACAGTCATATCAAAACTCTCATTTAGCTCTTTGATTAACATTATAACATTCTTAGCATTTTGAGAATCAAGATTGCCTGTTGGTTCATCTGCTATCAAAACCTTTGGATTATTGATTATAGCTCTTGCAATAGCTACTCTCTGCTGTTCTCCGCCTGAAAGCTGAGAAGGTTTATGATTTATTCTATCTTTTAGATTTAGTTTTGTAAGTATGGCTACCGCTTTACTTTCTGCATTTTTATCTCCTGCTAGATAAGCCGGCAAAGATACATTTTCTAAAGCAGTAAACTCCGGAAGTAAATAATGAAACTGAAAAACAAAGCCAATATTTTTATTTCTAAACTCTGCAAGCTGTTTATCTTTTAAATTTGTTATATCCACATCGTCAATCTCAACTTTTCCCTCTGTTGGATAATCTATACCACCAAGTATGTGTAGCAGTGTACTTTTTCCTGACCCGGATGGTCCCATTACTGCAACCATTAAACCTTTTTCTATGTTTAAAGAAATACCTTTTAAAGCTAAAACCCTATCGCCGTTTGTCTGATAAATCTTTTTAATATTTTCTGCCTTAATCATATCTTAAAACCTCAGCAGGCACTTCCTTAGATGCAGAAATAGCCGGAAATAAAGAAGATAAAAAGCATATAAGCATAGAAGATAAAGCAATTATAAAGACTTCTAAAATTGAAATCTTCATTGGAAGATAATTTATTAAATAAACCTCCGGATTTAGTTTTACCAAATGGAATGTATCACCTATGTATACTACGGATAAACCAATAATAAGACCCAGAGATGTTCCAATAAATCCTATTATCAAGCCTTGTGAAATAAATATCTTTTTTATAAAATTGCTGTCCGCTCCGATAGTTTTTAAGATCGCAATCTCTTTTCTTTTTTCCCTGCTTTTTGTCGCTATTAAACTTGAAATGTTAAAAGATGCGACAACTACAATTAAAGCTATCACAAGAAACATTGCAAACTTTTCAAGCTGTAGAGCTTGGAATAAGCTTTTATTCATATCAGTCCATGACCTGACAATGTAAGGAAAATCTAATCTTTTTTCTAATTTTTCTTTTACTATGCTTGGGTTAAATGGGTCTTTAATTTTTAGCTGAATACCTGTTATTGCACCGTTTAAATCAAAAAAGCTTTGAGCATTTTCTAAACTCATACATACAAACGTTGAGTCATACTCATAAATACCAAATTCAACGATTCCTGCCACCTTAAACTCTTTAAGCTTTGGTAGAAAGCCAAGAGGCGTTTTTCTTCCAACCGGAGACATGATATTTATACTATCTCCAACCCAAACATTTAAAGCAAGAGCAACATCTTTTCCAAGAATGATGTTATCATCTGTTAAATCGTACCTACCGGAAATCATTTTTTTATCAAGAGCCATAAAATTCCTATCTTTTTCCGGAATTACGCCTCTTACATATACAGGAATTAGATTAGAAGATTTTCCGGCTATAGCTTGAGAATAAACAAAAGGCTCATAATCAATAACACCTTCAACATCTTTTATTTTTTGTACTACTTCTTGGTACTC
>NZ_ABZS01000222.1 GCF_000173615.1 Sulfurihydrogenibium yellowstonense SS-5
TATTATCGGTTTAATTGTAGGTAATTCAATTAAAATTCCGGAAGTTTTAAAACCGGGAATTAACTTTTCTTTAAAGAAAATTTTAAGAATTGCTATTATCTTCTTAGGATTTAGGCTAACGTTCCAAAACGTTATCGACGTCGGTCTTGAAGGAATTATAATCGATGCAATCATGCTTATAACAACGTTTTTACTTGGAGTTTATGTATCTAAAAAAGTTTTTGGTCTTGATGAACAAACAAGCTATATGCTTGCGTCCGGTTCTTCAATATGTGGTGCATCTGCAGTATTAGCAACTGCTCCAATAGTAAAGGGACAAATGCATCAAGCGGCTATGGCAGTAGCTACTGTTACAATCTTTGGAACGATTTCTATGTTTTTATATCCTGCTGTTTATAAAGCTGGTTTACTGTTAGGAATGGATGATGCTTTATATGGTATTTATGCCGGTGCAACGATTCATGAAGTAGCTCAGGCTGTTGCTGCAGGCTTTGCTGTATCTGATGTTGCAGCAAACACAGCGACAATTTCAAAATTAACAAGAGTAATAATGCTTGCTCCACTGCTTATAGTTTTAAGCTTTTTCTTTGCAAAAAAACATGCTACACATGGAGTAAATTTAAGAGAAATTCCAATTCCTTGGTTTGTATTTGGTTTTATTGCAATGATTGGAATAAATTCCATGTCAGTTTTAGACAAATCTTATGTTAACATAATTAACCAAGTAGATACGTTTTTATTAACTATGTCTATGGCAGCACTTGGAATTGAGACTAACATTGAAAAAATGAAAAAAGCTGGCATGAAGCCAATCTATGCAGCATCAGTTCTATTTTTATACCTATTTTTCGGCGGATACATAGTTACAAAAGTTATTCATACAGTATTTAACGGAGGGTAATTTTATGTTTAAAAAAATTGTAGTTGCTTATGATGGGTCTGAAAATTCTTTGAAGGCATTAGATAAAGCTATAGAGTTAGCTAAATGCAATAATGCTGAGTTGCACGTAGTAGGCGTTGTAAGAATGTTCGAATTTGCTATTATAGATTATGTTTCTCCTGAAGAGATTGAAGAGTATGAAAAACAAGAGATCTCTAAGGAAGAGAAATATTTGAAAGAGGCTATCCAAAAAGTAAGCCAAGCAGGTCTAAATGGAACTTACAAAGTTATGGAGGGCGATCCAGCAGAAGAGATAATGACTTATGCTGATGAAGTTGGAAGTGATTTAATAGTAGTTGGAAGAAGAGGTGTTGGTGGATTTAAAAGATTATTAATAGGAAGTACATCTTCAAACATAGTTAAGTATGCTAATCAATCAGTTTTAGTTGTTAAGTGAATAGGTAAGTGTGTTCTAAGATTCCTGTAAGTTTATCTTTCCGTGTCATCCTGAGGCTGTAAAGCGGAAGGATCTCTTTTTTGATTTTTTAATTTGAAAAGAAAAAACATGAGATTCTTCGCCGGCTTCAGAATGACAACTTTGATTTTTGGAACAGTCTTTAAATTTTGCTTGACAGGTTAAAAATTTTTTTGTATATTTATGTTAGCTTTTTAATTTTTAACTGTAACTTGGCAATTGAATAGGTTAACCCGCACAAGCTTATTTTACGTGATAACGTAAGACGTGAGAAGTGAGACGTCGAAGATTGGTTTATCAATATCTTAGCTTTTTTTGTTTGATTGTGTGATGGCTTAGTGAGATGATTTATAAGTCAGTAAAGCTAAAGTATTGGTAATGTAATTTTATTTTTTGATGTTTGATTTGAGCTTGTGTAATGATGGTTTGAAAGGGATTTTTTGAAGAGTAATTTTAAGTATTTGTTAAATTAAACTTTTTAACTTTGAAATTTTTAATGCTTAATTTTTTGAAAATTTGTAATTTTTTATTTTAAAATTTTTTAAGATCGGCAAGTTAAAGAGTGATATTTGCAGCGGGCTTCTGAGTTTTGGGTTTTCAGCAATTGGCTTATGATGGGAAGTTAAAGGATAAAATATAATAATATATTTTCTGTATATCGAGGTTTGCTGCAAAAAACTTCAACTTGCAGGTTTTTTAAAAATTTGGTATAATGGTTGTCAGAATGTTGATAGAGTAAGTTATAAGCGATTTTATTTTTGAATAAAAATTTAACGG
>NZ_ABZS01000221.1 GCF_000173615.1 Sulfurihydrogenibium yellowstonense SS-5
AGAACCACTCCTACTTTTATTGAATTTTTCACTGACGTATTTAAGACTTATTACACATTACATATGAATAATGAGCTTATATAGCTAAACCTGTGCATTTTACCTATAACTATATTTTGCTATAATACTACTAATAAAAAATAAAATTAGGAGGTAAAAAAATGTTAATTAAGTTAAAAAAATCAGGAATAGCAATCGCATTAGCAGGTTATATGACTTTATTATCAACTTCCTCAGCTCCGGCTGCAATGGTTGATAGTATTTTCTCAGAAAATCAAAATCAAGTTATAAACCAAAGAGAAGAAGAAATTAACAAAATTCAAAAGGCATTAGAGAATAAGCTTGTTAAAGAAAAACTTAAAGCATACGGATTGACAGATGAAGAAGTTAAAGAAAAATTGTCAAAAATGTCTGACAATCAAATCCATATGTTAGCTCAGGCTTCCGATAAGGTTTTAGCCGGTGGTGATGCAATTGGTGCAGCAATAGGAGTTCTTATTATTGTTTTATTGGTAATTGTTATATTGAAACTTCTAAACAAAGAGATAATTATAAGATAATCTCATGAATGATTAAAAAATTTTTGTTTATTTTTTCCTTACTCCTTTCCCTCTCTTACGGGGGAGAGGTTTTAAATGTACCTTTTGAAAGACAAAAAAGTGAATTTTGTGGTCCAGCTTCTTTATCATCAGTATTAAGATATTATGGACAAAATATATCTCAAGAAGAAATTGCAAAATCAGTATATGCAAGAAATTTAAAAGGTGCATTAATTACGGATTTAGAAAACTTTGCCAAAGAAAAAGGATTTAAGACTGTTCTTAAAAAATCAGATATAGATGAAATTAAGAAATTTATAGACGAAAGAAAACCGGTAATTGCATTGATAGATTATGGTTATTTGTTTATTACAAAGCCCCATTATGTTGTTATAATAGGTTATAATGACAATGGATTTATTATTAATGATGGATATGAAGAGAGAAAAAATATGTCTTATGGAGAATTTTTAGATAAATGGGAGAAATTAGGAAAAGTAATTTTGGTAGTTTATCAAGAATAATATTATTAAGTGCCTCATACTTTTTGCTTTATTCCTGTTCTCTTCCAAAAATTATAGTATACGATGACCCATTATCAGCCAAAGAACATAACGACCTTGGAGTTGTTTATTACAAAAAAGGAGAATACAATTTAGCAGAACAAGAATTTTTAAAAGCTTTAAAGAAAGATAGAAATTTTTATTTAGCATACTTTAACCTTGGTAATCTTTATTACAAGAAAGGTGATTTAGAAAAATCTATAGAATTTTTTAAAAAAGCTTTAGAGATAAATAAAAATGACGATATTTTAAATAACTTAGCATATGTATTTTTGGAAATAAAGGATTGTAAGAATGCGAAATATTACTTAGACCAGATTAAAAATATAGAAATCAAGCCTGAATATAAAGATACCTATGAAAAATATTTAAAAATTTGCAATACTACTCAATAAGAGCGATAAGTGATTAGTCGAGGTTGATGTAAGAGGCTGTTCCAATAATCCACACTGTCATTCTGAGCGAAGCGAAGAATCTCATATTTTTCTTTTCAAATCAAAAAATTAAAAATTAAAAAAAGAGATCCTTCGGCCTTCGGCCTCAGGATGACACTGAAAGACAAATTTACAAAAATTTTGGAACACTCTTAGGTTGATGTAAAAAATACCTACTAATCTCTCACTTCTCAAGCTAAATCTATCTGTTTCGAACCTTGTCTTAAAATTTTTATTTTTGAGTTTTCAACCTTAACTATTGTTGACGGGACATTTGACTCAGACTTTCCTCTGTCTACATATAAATCTACTTTGTCTTTAAAGTACTCTATTGCTTTATGTATATCTTCAGCCGGTGTTAGACCAGATGGGTTTGCACTTGGTGCAACTATCGGAGTATCTAATTTGTTTAAAAAGCTTAAAAACTCCGGATCATCGGGAATTCTAAATGCTAAGGTTTTTGCTCCTCTATGCAGATATTCAAGCTCGTTATTTGGGTCGTTAACATCAAAAATTACAGTGATTCCTTTAAGATTTAAAATTTTTTCAGCTTGCGGATTTTCTTTAACTTTAAATTTTTTTAAAAATTTGGCATTTGGGAATTAAGATTATAA
>NZ_ABZS01000220.1 GCF_000173615.1 Sulfurihydrogenibium yellowstonense SS-5
AAACTGTTTTTAGTTTATCATGAAAGTCAAACAAAACCTCTCCAAGTGGAATTTCATATCTAAGTAAAACTGTTTTTTGGTCTATGTATTCAAAGCCTTTTTGAATTCCTCTTTTTTCTTGTACAAGTTGCATGATTGAACCAACATACTCACTTGGCGTAATGATGCTTGCTTCTATGTATGGCTCTAAAATTTTATCTATCTCGTTTGGATTTGGAAGTTGTGAAGGATTTCTTACTTCTATCTCCTCTCCTTTTGTTGTAATTACTTTATAAATAACGTTTGGTGCGGTTGTGATTAGCTCAATACCATACTCTCTTTCAAGTCTCTCTTGAACGATCTCAAGATGAAGCAGACCTAAAAATCCACATCTAAATCCCATTCCAAGCGCAGGAGATGATTCTACTTCGTAAGTTAATGCTGCGTCATTAATAGAGTATCTTTCTAACGCATCTCTCATATCTTCAAAGGTTGTGTTTCCGGTTGGGTATAATCCGGCGTATACCATAGGTTTTGCCGGTCTAAATCCTTCAACCGGTTTATCTGTCGGTCTTTTTGCGTCTGTTATGGTGTCTCCAACTCTGATATCTCTAACGTCTTTGATAGCTGCCGCAACGTAGCCAACATCTCCGGCTTTTAGGCTATCGAGCTTCGTCATCTTTGGCGTTTGTGCTCCAACCTCTGTAACTTCAAACTCTTTTCCTGTTGACATTAATCTAATTCTTGTTCCTACTTTAACTTCTCCATCAATAACTCTTATGAATGCTACAGCTCCTCTGTATGGGTCGTAGTAAGAGTCAAAGATTAAAGCTTTTAATGGTTTGTTTTCATCGCCTTTTGGTGGCGGGATTCTTTTGACTATTGCTTCTAATATGTCCTCTATTCCTATGCCTGCTTTCCCTGATGCTAAAATTGCTCCTTCTTGGTCAAGTCCTAAAACTTCTGCAATCTGCGTTTTTATCCTTTCTACATCAGCAGACGGAAGGTCTATTTTGTTTATGACCGGTATTATTTCAAGGTTTAGGTTTAATGCTTGCCAAAATGTAGCTATGGTTTGAGCTTCTATTCCTTGCGTTGCATCTATGAGTAATAATGCCCCTTCGCATGCTGCTAATGACCTTGACACTTCGTATCCAAAGTCTACGTGTCCGGGCGTATCTATTAAATGTAGTGTATAATCTTTATACTTTAATCTAACTGCTTGGAGTTTTATAGTAATTCCTCTTTCTCTTTCTATGTCAAGAGTGTCTAAAAGCTGTTCTTTCATTTCTCTTTTTTCTAATCCGCCTGTAAACTCAATAAGTCTATCTGCCAAGGTTGATTTTCCATGGTCTACATGGGCTATTATAGAAAAGTTTCTGATTTTTTCCATCCTCTCGCTCAAATTCTTACACCTCAACAGTAATTCCTCTTTCTCTTTCTATACTAAAAGTATCTAAGAGTTGCTCTTTCATTTCTCTTTTTTTGCATCCACCTTTAAAACTCAATAAGCCGTATGCCAATGTTGATTTTCCAATGGCTACCAGAGCTATTATAGAAAAGTTTTTGATTTTTTCCATCCTCTCGCTCAAATTCATACACCTCTTTGGCAAAATTGTATAATATTATAATCTATTAACTTTCAGCTAAAAGGACAGATTTTGAAGAAAAAAATTATTTTAGGACTGGCAGGTTTTATCTCACTGTTTACACTTATTTTTGGCTTATACGTTTTTATCATCACGAGAGACCTGCCAGATGTAAAAGAGCTTGAAAACTGGAAGCCACCGGAAGCATCTGTAATCTACGATTATAAAGATAGAGTATTTTCAGAGCTTTACGTTCAAAAAAGATACTACGTTTCTATTGACAAGATTCCAGACTTTGTAAAAAAAGCATTTATAGCCGTAGAAGATAAAACATTCTACGAAAATCCTGGGATAGATTTTTTTGGGATACTAAGGGCTTTTATTAAAAATATTTTCAGCGGCGGCGTTGTTGAAGGTGGAAGTACAATTTCTCAACAGCTTGCTAAAAACTTATTCTTAACACCAGAAAGAAGTATAAACAGAAAAATTAAAGAAATAGTCTTGGCGCTTAGATTAAACAAAGTTTACTCAAAAGAAAAAATTCTTGAATTGTATCTTAATCAAATTTATTTAGGACAAGGAAGCTATGGAGTAGAAGCGG
>NZ_ABZS01000219.1 GCF_000173615.1 Sulfurihydrogenibium yellowstonense SS-5
TCAAATACACTTAAATCTTTTAGATAGCCCAATTCTCTTGATATTATAAGTTGTGTCTCTAATTCTGCAGTAGATCCTAATGCAAAATAAAGAAATTGTATAAACTCTTTTGTGCTATTTCTTGCCGACCCTTCAGCAATATTGCTTGGAATAGATATAGTACTTTTTCTTATCTGTGATGTTAAACAATATATCTCTTCTTTTGGAAAGCTTGATGTTACTATATAAACTTTCTTAACCAATTCAATCCCGTTTTTCCATACATCCAAATTTTTATGCGTCCTCATATTCCACCTCCCTTTACGTGAGACGTGAAAAGTTGAACATGAAACGTCAAAAAACCTTTTCTAATTAAGTATTTACGTCTCACGTTTCACGTTTCCCGTTTCACGTGCTAACCATACCGAAACCTTGTCCTGTTCTATTTCCAAGTCCAATTTGGTAAATTGTCTGTAAATCCTCAGGATGACCTTTTAATTTAAAAATTCCACTGTTTCCTGTGATATACATGATTGGTTTTCCTGTTTTTTCTCTAAAACCTCTTAACGTGTGCTTAACCACTTCTTTTTTCATATTTATAGGATGAAATTCAAGCGGCTGTTTTAAGCCTCTGTTGTCAAGCTTTCTAAAAATTCTTTCCATTACGTTGTTTAGTTCGGTTTGAAAGTTTTCATCGCTAAAAACCACAGGTCTATCATCTTTTGTTTCAACAATAAACGGTGCATTAGTTTTAAATGTAACCTCATTATCGAAAATAATTTTTTCTCTTAGTATTACAGGCTTTCCAACTTGCCAATAGATGTTATCAAACTTATTAAAGTCAAAAATTTTTATCTTTTTCATACCATTAAAAAGATTTATTAAAAACTGATAATCGTTTGATGAAATATACAAAAATACAGGTCTGTCTTGGTAAAAGACTTTGTCTTTGATTTTAAACTTTTCATCAAGAGAAATTTCCTCTTCTTTTGGATTTGTTCTATCAAAAGCAAGATTAAAGGTATAAGCCTTTGGCATTCTTACGCTATACATGCTTTCTTTATAATCTTTGTCTGCTTGTGCCAAAGCTTCTTTTATGAATGCTAAAACCCTCTGCCTAAAAACAATTGGAACTTTTTCTGTAGTTATAGGAATTTTTACCCTCATCAATTTCTAACTCCTTTTTATTTTTCTATTTATTATAAACTTACTATTTAAAAATTTCTGACAAAAACGCCACATAAAACTCATTAGAAAGAAAATGTAAAACTACAGCTAAAGAAAAAGATTTTGTTTTTTGATACATAAAGCCGTAAAATAACGATGGGAAAAACGTTAAAATTGAGTGTAGGTCTTGGTAGATGATTATATGAGGAATGGTAAAAAGTATAGAAGTCAAAAGATTAGAAAAATAACTTAGTAAATAAACTCTAAAGAAAAGCTCTTCTGAAAAAGCTACAAATAGATTGTTTAATGCTTGAAGTGGTTCATGGATAAATAAAAATGGTAGTATAAAAATTATTGATAAATCATACTTTCTCGAGTAAGAAAAAACAGACTTAAAATCAATAAAAAGAATTGGAGAAAGTAAAATAACATATACAAAGCATGGAAGATTGGTAATTTTATAAATTAGTGTGCTTATGATTAAAGCTATGTATAAAAAAATGGGAATTAATTTATTATTCATCATAAAATAGCAAATTTTTCTTTTAAAATATTATAGATATGGAACTAGTCTCTGATTTAATGCTATTTTGTGTTTTCCTATGAGACTGTTCCAAAAATCCGCACCGTCATTCTGCAGCCGGCGAAAAATCTCCTGTTTTTTCTTTCTTTTCAAAAAAATATTAAAAAATGAGATCCTTCGGACTTACGTCCTCAGGATAACAAAAAGGTAAACTTACCAAAATTTTGGAACACTCTCAAATTTCAATTTCTCACATTACATTTACTTCTTCTACATTATTTAATTGTATTTCCATAGGTGCGGTGAAGAATGCAATTGTGAGGAGTATATAGCCTATAAGTATCCCTAAAAGTCCAATTAATATAATAGATAGCAAAGTTCCCCAGAAAATAAACTTTCCAGACATATCAAAAAGGTTTCGGTTTAAAGTAATTGATAATTCTGTTAAAGCTGTTTTAAGATTAATAACTGCAAATATAGCCAATCCATAAGCCAGTAAAAAACCAACTACTGCCAAAAATGTATTACCGTCTCCGATAA
>NZ_ABZS01000218.1 GCF_000173615.1 Sulfurihydrogenibium yellowstonense SS-5
CCAATGCTTCATTTTGTTCTACATCTGACCTGTATCTTGTTTTTATCTCTTCTTTTAAGTAATTGATTAAAAAATCTATTTGTTTTTGAACCTCTTCTATTTGGTTTTTCATCTGTAAAATCGCATCTACGCCGGCAAGGTTAACTCCAAGCTCTCTAGTTAAAAATAGAATAAACTCCAATCTTTCTAAATCTTTTTCTGAATACATTCTTGTTTTTCCTTTTGTTCTTGACGGTACAAGTAAACCTTCCCTTTCGTACAATCTTAGCGTTTGCGGATGTATATTATACATCTTTGCTACTGTTCCTATCATAAACAACGGCTCTTCTTTTCTTGTCTTCATGGCTTCCACCTCTTAATAAAACTTATAATTTTTGATAAAAACGTTGGTTTATTTTTTGGTCTTTTTTTAAAAAATCTATACATTTTTGACCATCTTTTGATAATTCTTCTATCTTTGGAATGATAACATTGAACTGTAAAATCAGGTCACCATAACCTGATTGTTTAAGTCTTGGCATGCCTTTTCCTTGTATTCTAAATGTATCTCCAGGCTGTATTCCGGAAGGTAATTTAACCTTTTCTGTTTTACCATTGATTAGCGGTATTTCTATCTCTGTACCCACTATTGCTTCAGCAACGGCTAAATTAACATTCAGATAAAGATTATCTCCTCTTCTTTCAAAAAGAGGATGTGGCTTAACATTAACTACTACCCATAAATCCCCAGGAATTCCGCCAAATCTTCCACTGTGTCCTTTTCCCGGTATTCTTAATTTACTACCATTATCTACTCCCGGTGGAACTCTAACCTTAACTTTTTCTTTTTTAATAATAAGTCCTCTTCCATTACATACCGGACAAGGCTCTTGCAATACTCCTGCTCCGCCACAAGTTGGACAGGTTTGAGATATTCTCATAAATCCACCAAGACTTTGATATATTTCTCCGGTTCCGCCACAGGTTGGACAGGTTTTTACATCTGAACCAGCTTTAACGCCAGTTCCACCGCATGCTTCACAAATTACATAACGCGGCACTTCAAGCTCTATGGTTGTACCATTGTAAGCATCTTCTAAGGATATTGTTATAGTTTGATAAATATCAGCTCCATCTTCTCTTTGCTGATAAGCTCTTCTTCTACCTTGTGAAGAAGCTCTTCTTCCGCCACCGCCAAAGAATCCAAAAATATCATCTAAATCCCTGAAAATATCTTCTAAATTAATTCCACCTCTTGCACTAAAACCTGCAAAATCTTCGTAATTTACCCCGCCTCCACTTAAACCTGCATGACCAAACTGGTCGTATATCTTTCTTTTCTCAGGGTCTGAAAGTACTTGATATGCTTCATTTATTTCTTTAAATTTCTCTTCTGCTTCAGGATTGTTTGGGTTTAAATCCGGATGATATTTTCTTGCTAACTTTCTATAAGCTTTCTTTATTTCATCTTGAGTTGCATTTCTACTTACGCCTAAGATTTCATAATAATCTCTTTTTTGCTCCATGGGTAACCTCTTTTTAAATTATTGATAAATAATAATATAATGTTTAGTATGTTATTGTCAAGTTGGTTAATATTTGAAATATTAAATAGTGAAAAGTGAGAGGTTGATGGATTACGTTGAATAATTGAAAAATAAAAGGATAAAGTTTTTGCTGGCTGCAGAATAATAAAAAAGGTTATCCTTCCTCTAATGCTTATAATTCAATCTTTGACCGTCATCCTGAGAACTTTAGTCCGAAGGATCTTCTTTTTTGATTTTTTTTATTTGAAAAGAAAATCAGGAGATTCTTCGCCGGCTGCAGAATGACAGAATTAGATTGTTCTTTGTCATCGTATATTAAATATACCAAAAATTTTTAAACTTTAAGAGAATAAGCTTTATAATAATTACAGACATGGGAGAAAAAAGGAAGGACAGATCAAGTCTTTGTCATTGGTCTTTTAAGACCGCTCAGAATGTTTTAGACTGTCCTTCCTTTACTTCCTAAAACCTGAATCAGAACATTAGGCTTTTAAGCCTGTATTGATTACGATGATAGGTTATCAGGAAGTTTCTCTCATGTCAAGTATTTTATGAAAGGAGGTGCTTTTATGAATAGCTACAAAATTGTCGTTGGAGTAGATGTATCTAAAAATTCATTTACTGCTACAGTTTTGTATGATAACAAGAGAGAAAGCTTTGAAGTTAAATCAGACCCAGTTGAGTTTGAAAAGAAAATAAAGC
>NZ_ABZS01000217.1 GCF_000173615.1 Sulfurihydrogenibium yellowstonense SS-5
TGCGTATTTTGTACCACAGTAATTAGCAAACTCCTTTTCAAATTCTTCTACTTCTTTTCCAAGAATATACCATCCCACTATCAATAACTCTTATGCACGCTTCTATTAGCTCATCTCTATACTGAGCGTTAAGTTTTTTTAGGTCTAGAAATGGGATCATTTTATCTCCGGCTTAGTGAAATAAATGTTATTTATTTTCTTCATAATAAAAATTGGTAAATTGCTTGCATAAAATAAATATTCATTCTCCATTAATTTTTGTCATTTGTTACTATAAAAACTTTATTATCCCTCATCTCATAAATTTTTCCACATTCACATTCTGCCTTACTATCTTTAAATTTTAATTTTTTGCCACATCTACAAACATAACCTTTTATTTTTGCAGGATTACCAAATACAAGAGCATAATCAGGAATATTTTTTGTTACAACACTACCTGCGCCAATCATTGCCCATTTCCCTATAGTAATGCCACATATAATTGTAGCATTCGCTCCTATACTTACCCCTTCTTCCAAATAAGTCTTTATGAACTCCTTAGGGTATACCTTACTTCTTGGATAAAGATCATTAGTAAAAGTAACATTTGGTCCGATAAACACATTGTCTTTAATTCTTAAACCATCCCAAATTTGTACTCCACTTTTTATTGTTACATTATTTCCAATTATTACATCGTTTTCAATAAAAGTATAATCACAAATATTACAATTTTCTCCAATTACTGCTCCTGGTAGTATATGAACAAAAGCCCAAATCCTTGTCCCTTTTCCTATCTTATTTGATTCTACTATTGCTTTAGGATGTATGTAAACACCGTCAATTTCCGTATACATTTTCTTCATTTTTCTTTCCTTACTTCCTTTAAAAACTCATCATAATCTCTTATATAATCATCCTCATTGTAAAAGTCAGATGCTAATACAAGACAAACAGAACCGGAGGAAAAATTATCCATTTCTCTCCATATCATAGTTGGTATATATAGCCCATAATAAGACCTATTTAGATGGTATCTTCTTTTTTCGTATCCATCGTCTACTACAACATCAAAGCTTCCACTTACAGCAATTAAAAGCTGCTGTAAATTCTTATGAGCATGTCCACCTCTTGTTTCACCACCCGGAACGTCATACAAATAATATACTCTTTTAATCTCAAACGGTATATGTTTATTACTTTCTATAAATGTAAGATTACCTCTTGGGTCGCTAATCTTGGGAAGGTTTATTATTTTACACCTTTCAATACTCATTTTCCCTCCGATTTTTAAACTAAAAAATTATCTTCTTTATCCTCACCAACTCCAAAAACCCATCAAATAAATCCATTTTCTGCGGGTCCAATTTTAATTTTAAATATCTCTTTTCAATATCATAGCCTATAACAATATCCTCTATATAATTTTCAAGCTCTTTCAACCTATTTTCTATTTCTTCTTTGTCAAAATCGCCTCTATTTACTTTCCCTTTTATCCTTTTACTAAAATCAAAAATACTATCCAAAATAGCTTGCTTCTTGTTATACTCTGATTCAGCATAGCTTTTTCTAATCTCATCTAAAGTGCTTGCTAGATAATCCATAAAATCATATTTATTATCTACTACATAATCAAGAATCAACAATCTGTTTCTTATCTCATAATAATACCATAAAGGATATTTATTGCTTTTATCCGTAGTACCTCCAACTTTATGTCTAATGAATGTAAAAGGTGTATAAATTGGATTTATTCCGTTTTTTCTTAATCTTACAAGAAATTCATTATCTTCAAAGTATAAAAAGAAATCTTCATTTATATATCCCACTTTTTCAATAACTTCACTTCTCATAAAAATGTTGGCACCCGATAAAAATTTTACATATCTTAAGCCGTAATCTTTTAAGTTTTCAACCCCTCCTAAGAATACATTGTCCCCTGCATATTGAACCTTCTCATCATCGTAATTTTTTATCTTACAAGTAACTACCGGAACGTCTGTATACTCTAATGTCTTTAAAAGCTCCAAAGGTGTATTTTTTTCTATTTTTGTGTCTGGATTGAGCAGCCATATATATTCTGATTTTAAATTTTCTATAGCGTATCTTATGCCTAAATTGTTTCCGCCTGCATAGCCGTTGTTAATATTTTTTAATAGATAATACTGTTTTGTTATAGTTTCTCCAAACACTTCTTTTAAGATATTTTCAAGCTTATTAAACTCTTCTTCATTTTCAGAATTATCTACAACTATAAAATCTATGTTAGGATAATCGGAATCTACGATAGATTT
>NZ_ABZS01000216.1 GCF_000173615.1 Sulfurihydrogenibium yellowstonense SS-5
CTTTTATTAGAGGAAAGATAAAAATCATTCAAAAAACGGAAGGCTATAGGTTTAACATTGACAGCCTTCTTCTTGTTGATTTTTTAAACATCAAATCATCCGGAAAAATCATAGATATAGGAACGGGAAGCGGCATCATACCAATTCTAATTAGTCTTAAATATAAAAATCTTAAACTTTATGCTTTAGAAGTTCAGGAAGATTTATTTGATATTGCCAAAAGAAATTTTCAAATTAACAACGTCCATGTTCAAATAGCACTCGGAAATGTTAAGGATGTAAAAAAGATTTATAATCATCAGTATTTTGATTATGTAGTAATTAATCCACCGTATTTTAAAGAGGGTAATTATAAAAATATTCAAGAAAAGATAGCAAGAAGCGAAGCTTTAGCTAAGCTGGAAGATTTTATCTATGGAAGCTGGTATCTTCTTAAAAATAAAGGAAAGCTTTATCTTATAAACATTACAGAAAGATTTTCAGAAACCGTATCACTTTTAAAAAAATATAACCTTCAGCCAAAACGTTACAGATTTATTCATCCATCAATCAATGAAAAAGCTACTCATTTTTTAGTAGAAGCATCAAAGAACGCAAAAGAAGGCGGAGAAATTGTAGAAGCACCTTTAATTATCTATGAAAATCCCAAAGAAAAAAAATATACTGATTACGTGTGGAATTTATTAGAGAATGGATTTTAAAGCTAAATGAGAAAGTGAGAAGTGAGAGGTTGGTAAAATTTATATTCATCACTAATGCGTCGGATGAGAAATTGGGTGAAAGTAGGAGATTCTTCGTAGGCTGCAGAATGACAAATAGGTTGCCCTGGTCGTTAAGCATATGATTATCAAGTTTTCTTCGTCATCCTAAGGACGTAAGTCCGAAGTATCTCTTTTTTAAATTCTGTTAAAAACCACTAATTTATCATCCAAGGTATTTTCTCTCTAAACTTTATAATAAAGTTTCTCAATGTCTCAACTAAGTTCGTTTTTTATTTTTCAGCAAAACCTTTATATCTCTAAACTTATGCTAAAATATAACCTACATTTTTAAAAAGGAGGGTTAAATGAAATATCACATCAAGGATATTAATCTTGCAGATAAAGGTCTTTTGAGAATACAATGGGCTGAAAAAGATATGCCTGTTTTAAGACAGATCAGAGAAAGATTTTCAAAAGAAAAGCCTTTAAAAGGTTTAACGATAGGAGCTTGTCTGCACGTTACAACGGAAACAGCAAACTTGATGATAACGTTAAAAGAAGGTGGAGCAAATGTTTATCTAACAGCATCCAATCCACTTTCTACACAAGATGACGTAGCAGCAGCACTTGTAAAATACTTTGAAATACCAGTTTTTGCAATACACGGGGAAGATAGAGACACATATTACAGCCATTTAAACGCAGTTCTTGACAGAAAACCAAACATAACCATGGACGATGGAGCTGATTTAATATCACTGCTACATAAAGAAAGGCAAGATTTAATTGAGAATGTATACGGCGGCACAGAAGAAACCACAACCGGAGTAATCAGATTAAAAGCTATGGCAAAAGATGGAGTGTTAAGGTTTCCGGTTATTGCTGTAAATGATGCATACACAAAACATCTTTTTGATAACAGATATGGAACAGGACAATCAACGATAGATGGAATTTTAAGAGCAACAAACAGGCTTATAGCCGGGTCAAAATTTGTTGTTGCTGGTTATGGATGGTGTGGTAAAGGCGTTGCAATGAGAGCAAGAGGAATGGGTGCAGATGTAATCGTAACAGAAGTTGACCCGTTAAAAGCTCTTGAAGCGGTAATGGATGGCTATAGAGTTATGCCAATGGAAGAAGCAGCAAAAATTGGAGACTTTTTTGTAACTGTAACAGGAAATATAAACGTAATAGACAAACATCATTTAGAAGTTATGAAAGATGGAGCCATTGTAAGTAATTCTGGACACTTTGATGTTGAAATAAACTTAAAAGCACTTGAAGAAATGGCAGTTGCAACAAGAGATATAAGAGATAATGTTAAAGAATACACACTAAAAGATGGAAGAAATATATATATACTCGCTGAAGGAAGACTTGTAAACCTTGCAGCAGCAGAAGGACATCCGGCGCAAGTAATGGATATGTCTTTTGCAAACCAAGCTTTATCTGCTGAATATGTCTATAAAAATGCAGATAAACTTGAAAAAACAGTATACAAAGTTCCTGATGAGCTGGATTTTGAAGTTGCAAGATTAAAACTAAATGCAATGGGAATAAAAATAGATACACTTACAGAAGACAAAGAGAGTATTTATCAAGCTGGC
>NZ_ABZS01000215.1 GCF_000173615.1 Sulfurihydrogenibium yellowstonense SS-5
TGCAAAAACCAATATCGTCATTCTGAAGCCGACGAAGAACCCTGGCTTCAAAGAGGTTTGCGGAAAAAACTTCAACTTGCGGATTTTTTAAAAATTTGGTATAATGTTTCATACCTTGGCAATTGAATAAGATTTTTACGATTTGATTTTTGAATTAAAATTTAACGGGTTTGTAGCCTACCTATGAGGAATTGAATTCTTAATTCAGAATAGAAGAAGTCAGAGAGCCTAAGGTTTGTAGCCTACCTACGAGGAATTGAAACTCCATACCCTGTACAATATTTGGAATTACGAATATAGTTATTAGCTTACCTATGAGGAATTGAAGTGAGTACGTGCTTATCGCAACGTATTCTTTTCCGTCTGTTTGTAGCCTACCTATTAGGAATTGACTATCAAATTTCTCAAGCGGTATTAAGTAGTATCTGTAAAGTTTGTAGCCTACCTATGAGGAATTGACAATAAAAAGACGGGGACAAAAGATACATAATGATGTCTGTTTTTGTAGCCTACCTATGAGGAATAAGGTTGCTTTTAAAAAAGTTTTTGATATTGGTGTTATCTTGCCTGTCATTCTGCAGCCGGCGAAGAATCTCATGATTTTTCAAATCAAAAAAATCAAAAGAGGAGATCCTTTGGTTTTACAGCCTCAGGATGGTACGGAAAGGTAAGCTTGCAAGAATTTTAGAACAGTTTTCAAAAACTTATTGACAACTCATCAGAAAATCTCATAAAATTATTCAGAAAAAATAAAAAGAGAGAAAAATTTTGAGAATAAAATTAGTATTAGAAAAAGAGGGGAAAGATTTAGCACTGCCCGTTCATTACAATCAAATCATACAAGGAATGCTCTATCGTAGCCTGCCAAGACTACTTGCCAAATTTCTACACGATGTAGGATTTTTCCATAACAACAGACCATTTAAACTATTTACATTCTCTAAAATATTCACAGAAAAATTCAACATTCATAACTCTACAGCCTACTTTAAACCACCAATTACCATATACATATCATCAGCCATAGAAGAAGTCTCAAAATCCTTTGTAGAAACAGTACTACAAAGAGAAAAAATAATACTAAACAGACAACCACTTACACTTAAATCTATAGAAATATTACCAAAACCAAAATTTAATCAAATAAACAAAATAAGAACCTTATCACCCATCACAGTTTATAAAACTATAGAAAAAGAAGACGGTAAAAGGTTTACTCAGTATATCTTCCCGGAAGACCCAAACTTTGCCACACTGATAAAAGAAAACATAAAAAAGAAATACAGCATAATAAAAGGCAAAGGATTAGAAGACTTTGAATTCGAGATAAAACCAATAAACTATAAAGTAAAACCATTAAAATATAAAGACTATATAATAAAAGCAGTAGATGGAGAATTTGAGATAAAAACAGACCCGGAGATATTAGAGGCAGTATACGACGCAGGGCTTGGAGCCAAAAACTCACAAGGCTTTGGAATGATAGAAATAATGTCAGAAAACTAAAAGAAAAAAGTTTATATAAAACGAATAAGCTAAAAAGAGGTAGTAAATGAATAGCTACTATAAAATAGCAATGGCAGGATTACTACACGACATTGGAAAATTCTACCAAAGAGCTGGGAAAGGGAAAAACCTACCTTATCAAGAATTTAAATATCAACATGCACTATTTACACATCAATGGTTTGAAGACCCAGAAATAAAACCAAGTCTATCAAAAGCTTTTAGCAACATAGATGAGATTAAGGTTTGGGCATCAAGACATCACAACCCGGAAGATTCTTTAGAAAGTAAAGTTTTACAAAAAGCCGACCATTTATCATCAGAAGAGAGAGAAAAAGAAAAAGAAGATGAATTTAACTTGCTTCACACAGTATTTGAGAGAGTTTCTTTTATAGAAGACTCAGAAAAAGAAGATGATTTAGAATTTTGGGGATATTACAAATTAAAACCCTTGGATTTTGAAAATCTTGAAGATACAATCTTTCCAGTGATAATCCAGAGAACGGCAAAAACAGGAAAGTTAGCCAATCCAAGCGATGAGAGAAAAATCAGAGAAGAAGAGAGTAAGTATCCAGAGCTTTATAAAAAGTTTTTAGAAGATTTTAAAAAAATAAATTACTTTAAGGAAGAGCAGGCTTTTAACTTTATATATTACCTATTGCAAAAATACTTATGGTGTGTGCCAGCATCTAAATACGATAAAGAACGGGGGTCAAGACACTATCCGGATATATCACTATTTGACCATTCAAGAGTATTGTCAGCAATAGCAGTTTGTCTGTATGATTATAAACAAGAAAAACCACAATACAATCTAAACGATGAAAAAGAAAAAGTATTCTTACTCT
>NZ_ABZS01000214.1 GCF_000173615.1 Sulfurihydrogenibium yellowstonense SS-5
AAACAGCCAAAGCTTGCTATTCCTGTAAATCTTGTCAAAGTTAATCATTATGCTTCTGCAATAAAAGGAGAAGTAGAAAGATTAGAGACTTTTTCTAAAATGAGCGTGCAAGAGTTTAAAAATAATAGCTTTGCAGTTGATAGAAGCAGGTATTTTATCGTCGTTGCAATAGATAGTGCTTTATGGATTTGTAGGCATGTTTCAAGACAGCTTAAATTAAAGCCTTCAAAAGACTGCTTTAAATCCTTGGCTGAAAATGGTTGTTTATCTGTGGAGCTTGCAGAAAAGCTTGATAAAATTTCTCAGCTTAGAAATGATTTAGCAGACCCAACAAAAAGCGTTGATTTAGATTTTTTGTATAAATTAGTAAAAGGCGATTTTAAGGCTTTAATGGATAGATTTATTTTAGAAATTGCTAAGTCTATCAAGGAAGGATGTAAAGGTGAGAGGTGAGAAGAGGAGAAGATTCTTCGCCGGCTGCGGAAATGACAGACAAGTTTACGCCTTTATCAAATTTTTTGAAACAGTTTAATAAATAAAAAATTCACAAAAACAGGAAGTCTAACAATGGAAATATACATAGGAACCGATATAGTAGAAAACAAAAGAATACAACAAGCCTATGAAAAATACAAAGATAAATTTCTAACAAGAATTTATACACAAAAAGAAATAGAATACTGTTTCAGTAGAAAAGAATACATACAATGCCTTTCTGCAAGATTTGCTGCAAAAGAAGCAACCATTAAAGCATATTACCAAGCCTTTAAAGAAATACTTACATTTAAACAAATAGAAATCTTAGGACACAAAAACCAACCTGCAGAAATTTTACTGCATAACATAGAAAACCATCGTAATTTCAAGATAAAACTCTCCATATCTCACGAAAAAAAATACTCAATCGCTACGGTAATCATATACACTGCATAATTTTAACTGCACCATTTTTCTATTAAATCTTGTAATAAAGCCAATTAAAATTGGCATAAATCTTGCATATATTAATGTAGAAAAAATTACTTCCCTTGGAGGGATGGCTATGCAACTAAGAAAGGAAGAAAGAGAAAGCATAATCAGAGAATTCCTGCCAAAAATAAATTACATAGTAAAATCATTAAAACATCAAAATTTACCGCCAATAGTAGACGAAGAAGACCTTTTCCAAGTTGGAGTACTAGGCTTATATGATGCTCTTGAAAAGTTTGACCCATCAAAAGGAGTAAAATTCTCAACCTATGCAGAAATCAGAGTAAGAGGATATATTCTCGACCATCTTAGACAGCTTGATTGGGTGCCAAGAAATATAAGAAATAAAGTAAAAAACCTTGAAAACAAAATCGTAGAACTTGAAACAAAATTAGGAAGAGAAGCAAAGTTAGAAGAGATAGCAGAATACCTCGGCATGAGCCTTGAAGAGTACATGATATATGCAGAAAAAGCAGTTAATAAAATTCTAATATCTATAGATTCTGATATTAGTAAAGACGACGATGAAAGCTTACACCTTTGGGAAGTTATCTCTACAGATGATGATACACCAGAAAAGTATGTAGAAGAAAAACAACTTAAAGAAATTCTTTCTGATATAATAATGAATAAGCTTGATGAAAGAGAAAGATTGATAGTTACTCTTTACTATTATGAAGACTTAAACATGAAAGAAATTGCAGAAATTTTGGGTTATACAGAATCAAGAGTTTCACAACTTCATACAAAAATTATGTTAAAAATTAGAAAATTGATTGAGAAATATTTAGGAGGAAGATGATAAGAGATAAAATTGATTTAATGATTTATGATGTTGAATCTTTTATCTACTTTGGACAAAAGAAGATAGATAAGATAGTAAAAGAAGGTAGTATTATATCCTTAGAAGATTCGATATTTATTTTAAACAACTTTTCAGAGACTCTAAATAAAATTTCAGAAATCGTTAGTAAAATCCCGGAGATAGAAAGCAAAGAAAAAGCTAGCGATGTTTGTAATATAGCCCTTAGTGCTCTTGCGTGGATCATTTTTACAATCCCGTCTTTAGAAGTCCATACTCCATTATTCCCGGAGAATTTTACAATTTATGAAAAAGATATAATAGACTTTTTAGCTCAAAGCATGGTAGAGCTTGAAAATCTAAAAGAAGATTTAGAAAATCTAAAATTTTTTTCAGTCGATATTGCTAAAAACATCAAAAAAGCATCTTTATTGTTTGGACATCTATCAAAAACATCAGAAAAAAGTATAGATTTTAATTAATATAAATATATAAAATTTTTAGAACCAACATTATCCAACTTAACAAAGTAATCCTTGAGCTAACTTTAAAGCTATCAAAGAAGATCCAAAATTTATTTGTCTTTTCCTATTT
>NZ_ABZS01000213.1 GCF_000173615.1 Sulfurihydrogenibium yellowstonense SS-5
GTTGCTTAATGGCTTGGTGAGATGACTTAACAGTCAGTAAAGCTAAGGTATTGGTAATGTGATTTTATTTTTTGATGTTTGATTAGAGCTTGTGTTGTGATGGTTTAAAAGGGATTTTTTAAAAAGTAGTTTTAAGTATTTGTTGAATTAAGCTTTTCAATTTTAAAGTATTTAATATTTAAATTTTTGAAAATTTAGAATTTTTTATTTTAGAATTTTTCAAGATCGGGAAGTTAAGGAGTTATATTTGCAGCGGGCTTCTGAGTTTGTGGTTTTCAGCAGTTGGCTTGTGATGGGAAGTTAAAGGATAAAATATAATAATATATTTTCTGTATATCGAGGTTTGCGGAAAAAAATATCAACTTGCAGGTTTTTTAAAAGTTTGGTATAATGGTTATCAGAATATTGATAGAGTAAGCTATAAGCGATTTTATTTTTGAGTAAAAATTTAACGGGTTACATCTGAACCGTGTGGGTTAGAAAGAGCAAAAACGCAAGCTCATCCGCTTCCCACATCAAAGTTACATCTGAACCGTGTGGGTTAGAAAGAGGTTTATTTTGCTTATCATGACACTTCTTTCGTTTTTGTTACATCTGAACCGTGTGGGTTAGAAAGAATGTTTTTCTTAGGTCGAAAGTGGCTATGAGTTTTTGTTACATCTGAACCGTGTGGGTTAGAAAGTCTTGTTCTTGTAGCCATGTTAAGAACATTCCAAGTGTTACATCTGAACCGTGTGGGTTAGAAAGGGTCTTCCGCTAAATCCTTCAATTCATTTAAAACATGTTACATCTGAACCGTGTGGGTTAGAAAGTATCTTGCATTTTCCCTGCCCGCTGATGCCCGTCATGTTACATCTGAACCGTGTGGGTTAGAAAGCTGTTGCCGCTATTTCTTTAGGTGGTCTTCCACCGTTAGTTACATCTGAACCGTGTGGGTTAGAAAGAGGGATTGTTTGGAATACGGGATTTCACTATCTCTCGTTACATCTGAACCGTGTGGGTTAGAAAGCTTTGTGAACCTATTATGCTTTTATTATACATGTCAAGTTACATCTGAACCGTGTGGGTTAGAAAGTACATGCATGACATTTCAGCATTTAATCCAACGATAGTTACATCTGAACCGTGTGGGTTAGAAAGGATTGTCAATATTTGGTGAATGAGTTTTGTTCTTATCGTTACATCTGAACCGTGTGGGTTAGAAAGCTGGTCTTGAAGCTATTTTGAAAATGCTCGGAAACTTGTTACATCTGAACCGTGTGGGTTAGAAAGTAATTCAAAATATTCTTTAGAGATTTTATCAATTTTGTTACATCTGAACCGTGTGGGTTAGAAAGATTTGTCAAGTGTATAATGGCACAGGATAGGTAGGGAGTTACATCTGAACCGTGTGGGTTAGAAAGTTATCACTATTGCCATTTTTATGCTCCCTTAAAAATGTTACATCTGAACCGTGTGGGTTAGAAAGCTAAGGAAATTAACGGATTGTTTTAACTTGGGTTAAAAAGTTACATCTGAACCGTGTGGGTTAGAAAGCTTGTTCTGTGCTTATATGTTCGCTATCCTTAACAAGGTTACATCTGAACCGTGTGGGTTAGAAAGAATCAAATAAGTAGTTAAGGATGTTCTGCAATTTTTCGTTACATCTGAACCGTGTGGGTTAGAAAGTTGTAAGAAATCTCGTACTCCAACTCAGGTCCTGCACGTTACATCTGAACCGTGTGGGTTAGAAAGATTGAAAGATATGGAGAATATGGCAGAAAAGCAAAAGTTACATCTGAACCGTGTGGGTTAGAAAGATATATCATAAAATTATTAATCTGTCAAAAGGAGATTAGTAATAAAATAAACAGAGAAAAACAATTCTTAATTCTTACAAATTTGTAATCTTTATTTAATGTTTCTGTAATTGATTTTATGAAGCAAGTGGTATAGAATAATATTACAAATTCAAATAGGGGGAATAAAAGATGAAAAAATTAGTAGCAACAGCATTGGCAGTAGCAGTAGTAGGAACATCTGCATTTGCAGGACAAAACAGAGGAGTTGCACCAGCAACCAATACAGTACAATCACAGGCACAAGCACCTGCTGAGGCTATGAAGAAACACGAGCACAAGCATCAGCACAAGTATCAAAAGAAAGCAGAAAAGCAAAACGAACAAAAGCCAGCAGACAATCAAAACAACGAATAATCTAAGTAATTCCTAACAAAAAGCCCGCTTTATGCGGGTCTTTCTCTCTTTAATCATCAAAACGGTTACATCTGAACCGTGTGGGTTAGAAAGATTGTTGCAAAATTGCAATTTTTGCAAAAATGCAACAGTTACATCTGAACCGTGTGGGTTAGAAAGGCTATATAGTGCAGCTTATAGAGGTTTG
>NZ_ABZS01000212.1 GCF_000173615.1 Sulfurihydrogenibium yellowstonense SS-5
TTTTTTGCTCTTCCTTTTTATCTTTATTTGGCGTAGGATTAAACACTTCTAAACTTATTTGTACTTTTATTGTAGTAGAGAATCACTTCCTCTTCCTTTTCAACTTTAAAAGAGTTTAAAATTAGCATACTTTTCTTTGCACTAAAAGATACAACATTTAAAATATCATCCAAATTTGGTTTTGGCGGGATGATTTTTTTCATTACTTCCAGTTTGTTTTCAATGTTTTTTAGGTCAGTTTTAACCTGTTGTAGTTTTTTTTCCAAGACAAGTTGAATTTGTGGATTTACAGATGATTTTAAAACTTCTAACTCATTTTCCAGATTCTGGACTTCTTCGTTTAAAGCTTTATACTCATCATATTTTGGGGAAATTAAAATTATGAAGATAAGATATAAAATTCCAACTATTAACACTATTAACAAAAGAGCTTTTTGCCATCCTGGAGTATTTTCCCATTGTTCTTTTATATTTGTTAGATCCATTATGTTCCCTCTCTTTTTTCTGGAGTTTGGTTCCTAAGTTCAAATGTAAAGTTATAGAAAATAATATTTGTTGGTGATGCTTTCTTCTCTGCACCATTAAACACAATATCTTTATAAGAGATGTTAAGAGATTTATAATATTGTGCTACAAGTTCTGGCTTGAGGGAATTTCCGGTAATTTTTCCGGAATCTTTTGATATTTCAACAGATTCAAGCCATAATCCATCAGGTATTGGTAAAATAATGCTATTTAATTTTGGTGTTAAAGATTTTCTTGAATCTGCTAAATACTGAAAAGTCTTAAATCTCAACTCTAACATCTCTTTTTGTTTTTCTTGCTCGGCTATTGCTTTTTTTAGCTGATTTATTTTGTTTTCTATAGCCTTTAATTTTTCTTTTTCTGTGATTAGCATTGTTTTTCTTTGTTGTAAACTTTCAATTTGCAATTCTAAGTAAAAGTAATAAAATAATAAACCCACTATTAAAATAACTGGCAACAAGATTACTAAAAATTTATTTGCATTTTCAAATTTTAAGGATTTTAGACTAATGGATGGCGTGAGTGCAGTTAATCCTCTTTTTTTCTTTCTTGGATTTAAGTTTATTTTTATCATTCTATCCCTCTATATGCCAAGCTTATTGACGTATTGTAAATTTGTATGGGAAAATTGCCGCTATATTTTATGTTTAATGAAAGAACCGGGTCGATGTCTTCAAGAATAAATCTTGTACTAAATTTTAACTGTGTATAGGCTTTTATTTCTGGATACTTTACAAACAATCCTGAAGTATATATTATCCTTGGTTCTTGTAATGTAAGGAAGAAATAATTTATCTCATTTATTAATCTCGTAACTTCTTGCTCTTTTGCGTCCGGGTCAAGCATTTCGTAAAGTTTAAAATTCATGTCTATTGGTTGTATTATTACATTATTGTTAGAAAATAATAAATAAGAATCATTTTTATCAAGATGGATCAAGCAGATATTTTTTTCTTCCTTAGTTTTGTCAACCTTTTCTTTTTGTAAAAATGCCAAGTTTAGTAATGCTATTGCTGTTGGTTCTATTGTATCTACTTCTATATTGGCACTTTCAGCTACTTCTAATACTCGATTTATTTGTTCATTTTTCGCAATGACAACTACAATATCATAAAAATCTTCATCTTCATGTATTATTGAATAATCGTAAATAGTTTCAGTTTTTAAATTTTCTATATCTTCTTTAATATTCCATTCTATTGCATCGATCATTTCTTTTTCACTAACTTTTGGGAGTTTTAAATTTTTAATTAAGACTGACGGCACAGGAATGCTAAAATTGGCAACTTTTACATTCAAGCCTCTTCTTTCAAGTTCCTGTCTTAAGATAAGTCCATCTTGGTCATTATCTCCAGTAAGCTGTATTTCAAATGGCATAATTGAAAATATTAGATCTTCACCATCTTTCTCTAAAATTGTCACTCTTGCATAATCTGTATCAAGTTCTATTCCTGTAAACAATTTGTTTTTTTTGGAAAATGGTAAAACCTTATCTAAGGACGGTAACTTAATTTTATTCAATTTCATTTCCTCGAAATTTCTATATTTATTAAAATCTATAAACTATTTCGGAAAAATTTTCTTAGAGTTTAAGATTAGCGCTTAGTTTTATATTGTAATTTTTACTCTACCGTAACGGTTTTTGCTAAGTTTCTTGGTTGGTCAACATCTTTGCCAAGTATAACAGCTATATGATAAGCAAGTAATTGTAATGGAACTGATAAGACTATCGGATATAGGTTTTCATCTGAAACAGGGGGAATTTTAATAATTTCATTTGAAAGCTCCTTTACCTCTTTATCCTCGGAATCTGTAAGGGTTATTACGATGCCTTTTCTTGCTTTTACTTCTTGAATATTAGAGATCATCTTTTCATATAAGCTATCTTT
>NZ_ABZS01000211.1 GCF_000173615.1 Sulfurihydrogenibium yellowstonense SS-5
TATAACAGGATTTACACCGAAAAATCAGTACTCAGCAAAAGCAGGACTAACTCAAAAAAATATTTGACTACCAAGTCTTTAATCTTATCAAAGTAGCAGAAAGCAACTTAGAACTACAAAAAGTGATAAAAGAAGATGTAAAACAGCAAGTAAAAGACACAGCAAGAAGGTTATTTCTTACATCCTTAACATACAAAGAAATAATGAAAATAAAAGAAGAAAATCTGAAATATTGGCAGGAAAACTATAAATATGTAGAAGCAAAGTATGACGCAGGACTACTTGCAAAATACGACTTTATGAGAGCATCATCACAGCTACAATCAGCCATAGCAGACTATGAAAACGCAAAAGCAAACTACGAAAAATCTATAGAAGACCTGAAAAGATTTCTAATGATAGAAGACATAACACCACCGGAAGGAAATTTAGAAAAACTAACATACAACAAAGAAATAAACATAGAAAACAACACAGCATTAAAAGTAATAAACCAGCAGATAAAAGTAGCACAACAGCAAGTAGAATACCAAAAATCAGCAAACTATCCATCGCTATCAGCATTTGTAAACTACCAAGCAAACAACCAGGTAAGATTCCCATCTACATCAGAAGTATGGAAAAAAGGCTACAACCTTGGATTATCATTAAACTGGATCCTGTTTGACGGCTTTGCAAAAGATAGCAGAGTACTGCAAGCAAAGATAGACAAAACAAAAAATGAGATAACCTACCAAGATAAAATCATAGAATTAAAAACAACATTAAACAAAACATTGGCAGATATAAAAGCATTGGAACATCAGCTAAAAGCAAATGAAGAAAACTTAAAAGTAGCAAAAGAAGCACTTAGACTATCAACAGAAAGATTTAAAGCAAACATAGCAAACACATTAGAAGTATTAGAATCAGAAAATAACTACCAATCAGCACAGCTGACTTATCTAAACACGCTTTATAACTACAATTTAAAAATCTTTGATTTGATGAATCTTAATGGTGAGTGATTAATAGATATATCTATTTTAGTTAATATTGAAAGGTGTTCCAAAATTCTCTTAAGCTTACCTTTTCTTGTCATCCTGAGGACGAAGTCCGAAGGATCTCTTTTTTGATTTTTTTGATTTGAAAAGAAAAAACATGAGATTCTTCGCTTCGCTCAGAATGACAACGTTGATTTTTGAAACAGTCTTAGTTAACATTTGACAACTTGTAATGATTTCTGATATTATTAAACGAAAAAAGGTGACTCATGAAAAAGTTCAACCACGAAGAAAACGTTGACTTTTATCTTAAGTCTATCTATAAAATTCCACTATTATCCAAAGAAGAAGAGGAGTCTTTACTAAAAAAAGTAAAAGAAGGAGATAAAGAAGCACTTCAAAAGCTTATTATATCTAATTTAAGATTTGTAATCAATATAGCCAAAAGATATGCAGGCTATGGAATTCCATTTTCTGACTTAATCTCAGCAGGAAATGTTGGTTTGATAGAAGCTGCAAAGAAATTTGATACATCAAAGGGGGTTAGATTTATATCTTATGCGGTTTGGTGGATAAGACAATCAATCATAAATACCATTCAGCATGAAAGTGAAATTATAAAAAAGCCAAATAGAATGTACGCTTATGCTTCTAAAATCAATAATGCCTATTCTTACTTAAAAGATACTTTAAACAGAGAGCCATCTATAGACGAAATTATATCTTTTTTGAAAACTCAAGGTATAAAAGTTGAAAAAGAAATGGTTGAAAATTACTTCTTATTTAAAAGCGTTTTCTTATCCTTGGATACACCTATTGAAGGAACAGATAACGACTTGGTCTTAGAAGATACGATATCTGTTTATAATACACTTGATATCGAAAAAGATATCAATGAAGAAGATTTAAAAAGAGCCATAGAAACATTGTTAGATACTTTATCCCAAAGAGAAAGAACCATCCTTATTCATAGGTTTGGGCTAAATGGTGAAGAACCAAAGACACTAAACGAAGTGGGAGAAATAGTTGGTTTATCAAGGGAAAGAGTTAGACAAATAGAAAATAGAGTTTTAAAAAAATTAAGAAAAATAGCAAAAATTAAAAAACTTGAAGACTTGATTTCATAGAAAAATTATTAAAGGCTAGGTATCTAAATATTAGAAATATCATAAAAATTATGGTTATGAAAAACTAATTTTTTATATATGTCTTATATTTCAATATTCAATCCTTACGCACGGGCAGGTTATATGAATTGCTCCGACATCTATCAAGATTTTCACTTTTTCATTTTGACATTTAAATCAGGCTAAGAAATCTCATAACATCTTTAAATATGATTCATCTTATTTAAAAAAGATATAATAATATTGTAAAATTTAAAAAAACTTTTGGAAGGTTAATCATGGAGAAGGCAAAGATAGGAGTTTTAACAATATCAGACAGAGCAAGCAAGGGAATA
>NZ_ABZS01000210.1 GCF_000173615.1 Sulfurihydrogenibium yellowstonense SS-5
CCTCTATTTCCGAAAGAGTAGCTACATATGTTTCTAAGATTCTAACATTTGTGGAAAATTTAATTTGATTTAGAACTTCTCTATCTGTTGGGTCTAATACAGCTACTTTTAATACTCCCTGCGAATATTCAAATGGAACAACGTATTTCTTTTCTATTAAAGATGCGGGAAATTTCTCTAAAATTTCTTTGGGGAGATTAACTTTATGTATTTTAGAGTCAAAAGGTTTAAAAGATAAATTTCTTACGAAGAATTCTTTCACTTTATTTTCATCAGCTTTCCCTTTTTTTATTAATGTTGAAAGAACTTCTGCAAAAGATTTTTTTGGGTCTACATCCGGATTCCCCCTCACGTTTTCCAAAGGTATAACACCTAAATCCACCATTCTTCTTAAGACTAAAAAGACACGCTTTTTTTCAGGATTTTCCTGCATCGTTAAATCCTTAAGGTTATATTTATAATATAATTTTATAATAATTTTTCGTTAGGAGTAAGAAAATTGTTAAAGAAAATTAAAAGAATATTGATTGCAAACAGAGGAGAGATTGCCGTTAGGGCTATTAGGTCCATTAAAGAGCTTGGTGGAGAGAGCATTGCTGTTTATTCTGAAGGAGATAAAGATTGTATTCATAAAGATTTAGCTGATATATCAGTTTGTATAGGACCTGCTAATGCGACAAAGAGTTACTTAAATATTCCCGCATTGCTCTCTGCTATAGATTTAACCCATGCTGATGCAGTCTATCCTGGATATGGTTTTTTAGCAGAAAATCCTACCTTTGCAGCTATCTGTGAAAGAAGCAATATAAAATTTATCGGACCATCTTCAGAAACAATAAAGCTTACAGGAGATAAAGCGCAGGCTCGTGAAGCAGCAAAAAAGGCGGGGGTTCCAATAATTCCCGGTAGTCCACCGGTAGAGGAGCTAAAAGAAGCTTTAGAAATATCTTCTGAAATCGGATATCCTGTACTTATAAAGGCTGCGGCCGGTGGTGGTGGCAGGGGTATGAGAGTTGCCCATAATGAGCAAGAGCTTGCAAGGCTTTTACCTTTAGCACAAAGAGAGGCAGAAAGTTCTTTTGGTGATAGACGAGTTTATATAGAAAAATTTATAGAAAATCCAAAACATATAGAGATTCAGATATTAGCTGATGAGTTTGGAAATGTCATACATCTTGGAGAAAGAGAGTGCTCTGTTCAAAGAAGACATCAAAAACTTATTGAAGAATCTCCGTCTCCATTTATAGATGAAAAGATAAGAAGAGAGATGGGTGAAGCAGCTGTTAAGTTTGCTAAGGCTGTTAATTTTACAGGTGCTGGAACTGTTGAGTTTATTGTTGATAAAAATAAGAATTTTTATTTTATTGAAATGAATGGAAGAATACAAGTAGAACATCCTGTTACAGAAATGGTTACAGGTGTTGATATAGTCTCTTGGCAATTAAAAATAGCAGATGGACAAAAGCTAACCATAAAACAAGAAGAAATCAAACCAAACGGTCATGCCATAGAGTTTAGAATAAACGCAGAAGACCCAATCTCTTTTGTTCCACAACCGGGAAAAATAGAAAAACTATATCTTCCCGGTGGCTATGGCGTGAGAGTAGATACACATATATATCAAGGATACACTATTCCACCATACTATGATTCTTTAATGGCTAAACTTATTGTTTGGGGAAAAACGAGAGAAGAGGCTATAGAAAGAGGAAAGAGAGCCTTAAAAGAATTCATTATTGAAGGACTTAAAACTACTATTCCTTTCCATCTAAAAATGCTTGAACATCCTGAATTTATAAAAGGAACTTATACAACTTCCTTAGTTGATAAGGAGTTCTTAGGAATAAAAGTATAATTTGGTGTTGAAAATTTTTTAATCTATGCCAAATTTTAATTACATTGTGCATATATTAAGTGAGGTGTTTATCTATGTTAACACAAGTAATTAACAAAGAAGAATTAATAAAGCTTTACGATAAAGACTTTGTATTATGGGTAGAAGAGAATCTAAAGCTTTTAAAAGATAAGCAGTTTGATTTGGTAGACTGGGAGCATCTCTTAGAGGAGATCGAGGATATGGGTAATAGACATTTGGATAGCGTAGTTAGCTTTATGGCTGTTATCTTGGAGCATCTTTACAAGTGGGAAAATTTTAGAGAAGATGAAAATGTGGGTATAAGTTGGATTAGAAGTATAGGCAATGGAAGAATTGAGATACTAAGACTTTTTGATAGATATCCGTCATTAAAAGTCAAATCTTACAATGAAATAGAATATGCATGGAAAGATGCTAAAAGAAGATTGGCAAATTGGTTTGAGGATCCGAAGAATTTATATTTAGCAAAAAAATATTTTGGTAGAATACCAACAGAAAAAGATTTCCCGGAAAAATGTCCATACACGATTGATCAGATTTTAAATTATAAGCCATGGCTAAAAGACTTGGAGGAGTAAA
>NZ_ABZS01000209.1 GCF_000173615.1 Sulfurihydrogenibium yellowstonense SS-5
TTTTAATATAATCTTGCCTTTTAGAACAGGCGAAGTTTCTTTTTTTTATCTTCTTAAAAAAGAAGGAGTTCATATAGTAGATTCAACAATGAGCTTTCTCATTACTCGTATATTCGATGGTCTTGGCTTGATGGCGGTTTTTGCATTTAGTTATTTAACCTTTAAAGGATTTCTATCCTTAGCTTTGATGTCATTTTTAATAATTCCTTTTAGCTTTTATGTTTTTGTTTTTATTTTAAAATTCATAAAACATGAAAAAGTTAAAAGTTACAATAAAGACAAACTTAGATTTTCCAATCTTTCATGTATTTATTTGTTGTCTGTTTTAACCTTTATTTTGAAGTTTACAGCGTTTTATTTTGTTATACCAACTCAAATAGATATATCATTTTTCCAAACAATTTTAGCATCAGCAGCAGCAGATTTGACAACCATCCTACCTATTCATGGAATAGCGGGCATTGGTACCTATGAAAGCGGATATGCAGGAAGTTTGATATTTTTGTTTAACATAGATAAAAACACAGCTTTTTTGCTATCTTTTTTGGTACATACTTTTATACTTTTTTCAAGTAGTTTACTCTTTGTTTTGACTATAGTGTATTTCAAATTTCTTAAAAACAAGAATTATCAGAACTTTCGATAAGAAATTAAGAATTTTTAGATATTTAAAAAGAATATTCCTCAAACTTAATCAAGTCCTAAGATAGACAAAGTAAGACGCATGAGGAACAAAAAAGTTTTATTAACTTCTCATTTCTCACCTCTTATATCTTTTGAATTTTGTAGAATTTCCTACCTGATATGTTTAACACCAATTTACTTATTAATACATAAATTCTATACCGGGTGAAAAATTCAATAAAAGCATGAGATTCTTCGCTTCGCTCAGAATGACAAATAAGATTGCCCTTTTTCTAATGTTTATCAATCAACCTTTTCCTGTCATCCTGAGGCCAAAGGCCGAAGGATCTCTTTTTTGATTTTTTGATTTGAAAAGAAAAATATGAGATTCTTCGCTTCGCTCAGAATGACGATGTGGATTTTTGAACAGTCTCTGTTAAATTTAAGCTTATCCTTTAAAAATTGCATCTAATTTTTCTTTTACTATTTTTGCAGTAATTTCTGCAACATATTCTTTAAGTTCTTCTTTTATCATTCTTTCGATTTCTTGTTTCATCATTAACTCTGCCTCTTTTGCTAAAGATGATTTTAATTGATTTTTTATTTCCTCAAGTTCTCTTCTAGCCTCATCTTGAAAGTCTATTTGAAGGTGATCAATAATTGTATTCATAGCATTGTCACTCTTTAACATATCCTTTACCATTTCCATTGCCAACCTTTTTATATCTTCTGAAGAAATAGTAATATTAAAGTTAGTTACCATAATTTCTTCTCCTCCTTCTGTAATTTTATTTTCTTTTTTTATTTCTTGAATAAACTCTGTTAAAGGTTTCGTAACAATTTCTTTTTTCTTATCTCCTTCCATGCGTTTTTGAATTCCTTCATTTAACTCTTCAGATAAAGATTTTGCAATATTTTCTTCTGCCTTAGTTTCAATACCAATTTCTTCAATATTAAAATTTTTTATTTTTTTTCCTATAACTAAATCATCTATATTTAAATCATCTATATTTATATTTAACAGGTTTTCCTCTTTATCTTCTGCTTCTTCTTTAGAAGTAGATTTGCTCTCAAAATCTATATCAAAATTGAAAGATATATTAGTAGGTTCCGATTCTATGTTTCCAAATTCAATTTCAAATAAAGATTTATCTTCTAATTTTTCTTTAGAAGTAGATTTGTTCTCAAATTCTATATCAAAGAAATTATCAAAGCTTTCTTCCTTGTTTTCTGATTTAATTTCTTCTTCATTGATTGATATTACATTAGGTTCAAAATCAATCAAACCTTTTTCTATATTATATAAATCTGTATTATTAAATAAGTCTTCAAATTTTTGACTTTCAAAATTTTCGATTTCGCTTTCTTTTTTAGGTGCAAAAGTTTCGGTTAAATTTTCAACTTGCTGAGATTGAATTTTTTCTGTTTGGATTAAGGTGTTTTTCAAAATTTCTGGTAGAATTGTGAGAGATTCCGATTTTGGTATAAATTCTACATCATCGCTAAAATTTTTTTTGTTTATAGGGTTTTCTGGAACAGTTAATACGAAATATTTTATATCTTTTCCTCCCAGCTTTCCAATCAAATATTTCAGATCATCTTCTGCAAAAATTCCTGATGAAGTATCATAAATAATCACTTTAAAATCTTTTTGTGGATACTCTTTAATCAGCGATAAACTATCTCCATACACTTCAACATTATTTATTTTTAACAAACTATTCAAGTTCTCTACAAATTTTATATCGTATGATACTACTGCAATACTCATAAAAAAGACCTCCTTAATATTTTATAACTCTCTTTTCGTCAAAAATTTTGTATAATTAAATTATCATAAAAATCTA
>NZ_ABZS01000208.1 GCF_000173615.1 Sulfurihydrogenibium yellowstonense SS-5
TTAAAAGAATATTATTATTGGTTCATGAAAATCCTGTAATAGAAGGGATTGGCGTTATTTACAAAAATACAGACATAAACGGACAAGTAAAAGGATATTCAAGTACTGTTCATATTCATAGAAAAAAACCAGAGCTTGTATGGGAAGGCAAAATTCACGAAAGAGTTGTGAATAAAAACACCGGAACAATAACTATTCCACCATTTTCCGTTTACGTTTTACATCATGGATATGCAGATTTAAAAACACAGCTTTGTAAAGCCAAAAGAAATTTAAAACTCATCTTTGGAGAATTAAGAGGGCTGAAATCTAATCAAAAAGAATACTACCTGAATATTTTTTATGTTTTACAATCCTATCTTATTCTTTCTGCTGATAAAAATGGAAAAAAATATCTAAGAAAAAGTCTGAGATATATAAACAAGTTTTTAGAAAATAAAGATATTATTGAAAATGACAGTACATTCAAAATACATTTTTATGCTTATGCATCACAAATATATAAACGATTAAATCAGACAGATAAAGCCATAGAGCTAATCGATGAAGGGCTTAAATTGAAAGAGTTTTATCCTGACTTTCATTATTTAAAGTATGAAATCTATAAAGAAAGAAAGGAAATGGAAAAAGCAATAGAAGAGGGAATTAAATTTTTACAAAGCGTTGATAGATATGGAAATAAAGTTATTACAGACTATGTATTTATGAAAGATAATGTTTTAAATGAATTGGTAAATATGATTAATTTAGAAGAAATTAAAGAGGAAATAATCCAAAAAATAAAAGAAATATACAAAAAACATAGAGGTTTATACATTAACAGACTCTTGTTTTACTTAATAAAGGACAAAAGCAGAAAAGAAGCAGAAAAAATAATTTTAAAATCTGCAATTTTATACAATTCAGACCAAGCATATGCGGATATTGGATTATTGGCTTTAGAAAACAATGAACTTGAAAAAGCAAAAGAGTATTTTATAAAAGCCTTAGACATAAATCCGTTTAACACTCAAGCCAATAAGTATTTGTATGAGATTTCAATTAAAGAGAACAATTTAAATAAAGCTTTTGAGTATCTTAAAAATTATGTTTTATATTCAAAAGATACAAAATATCTGACAAATTTAATAGAAGTATCTGACAAATTAGGCTTTTCTGAATTTTCAAAAAAATTAAAAGAAAGACTAAAAAATTTTTAAAAACTCACGATAATAAAATTGAAAATAAATTTATAGGAGGTAAAAATCATGGCACTAAGAATTAACTACAACTACTCAGCAGACTTCACATTGGTCAATCTTAACCAAACAGAATTGCAACAAAACAAATCCTTAGAAAGATTATCTACAGGATTTAGAATTAACAGAGCAGCAGACGATGCAGCAGGCTACTTCATAGCTAACCAATTAAAACAATACGCAGCATCATTGCAGCAAGGAACAAGAAACGCTAACGACGGAATCAGTATATCTCAAATCGCACAAGGGGCATTGAAAGAAGTTTACAACATCTTAGTTGATATTAAAAGTAAAGTTATTCAAGCAGCTAACACATCCGATGATACTTCAAGAGGACAGATACAGCAGGATATTAACAGCTTAGCAGATGCTATAGCTAAAATATTTAAAGATACTGAATTTAATGGAATAAACTTGTTTAGTGGAGCAGGACCAACTACTTTCACAATCCATTATGGTGGAAGAATAGGCCAAGAATTAGTAATGACAACAGCATCTGCTACAGTACAAGTTGGCACAGGAACAAATACCCCATCTACAGTTGCAATTGGTGGAACTGACTATGCAATCGACGTAACATCTCAAACCGCAGCTAACGCATCAGTATCAACTGTAGATGCTTTAATTAAAGCAGTAGATGATATGGCAGCTAAATTTGGTTCATACCAAATAGAGCTTGAAAAAATCATATCTAACAACGAAACAGCAAGAGTTAACACATCGGAAGCTGAAAGCAGAATCAGAAACGTAGACATGGCTAATGAAATGGCTAACTTTACAAAACTCCAAATCTTAATGCAATCTGGTACAGCAATGCTCGCTCAAGCTAACGCTAAAAATCAATTAGTATTACAATTATTAAGATAATAAATATTAAGCCCGGGTAAAATCCCGGGTTTTTTAAAGTTCCAGGCTCCAAGATATAGGTATAAAAAATACAAATATTTTGGAGCTTGGAGCTGGTTTATTAGGAGGTGATCAGACATGAATATCAATAACATTAGTCTTTCCTTGAATGATATAAATCAGAACGTCCAGCATATAAATCAAGATAGAAGACCCGAAAATATTGATAATTCTCAAACTTCAACCGCTATCAATATACAAAAGTCTGCAAATACAGACCAAAATCAGCTTGAAAATCAGTTAAAAGATTCTATAAAAAATACAGAAGAGTTAAAAAGAATTCTACAAGAGCTACAAAATAAGATTAGTTATTTAAATAAATCTCTTAA
>NZ_ABZS01000207.1 GCF_000173615.1 Sulfurihydrogenibium yellowstonense SS-5
ATTTTTACAGCACTCTAGATAAAAACAGCTGATTCTATCTCTTTTATCCATTCTTTTATGTCTTTCAGTGCAATTTCTGCTTTTTTTAACTTTCTTTCTTCCTTTCCTTTTATCTTTTCTTCAAGCTCCGGAAGAAGTGCATAGTTTGGACCCATTGGTTGAAGTTCATTTTTTGCTGTGGTTATGTAGTTTATAAGCCCACCTATCATTGTGGTTTTTGGTGGAATTACTGGCTCTTTACCTTCTAACATTCTTACTACATTTATACCAGCAATAATTCCAGTTGCAGCGGATGCCATGTATCCTTCTACTCCTGTAATCTGCCCGGCAAACAATATGTTAGGTTTTTCTCTAAGCTGTAGAGTTGGTTTTAACAGTTTTTGAGATTGGATAAATGTATTTCTGTGAATAGAACCAAGTTTAACAAATTCAGCATCTTTTAATGCAGGTATTAAGCTAAAAATTCTCTTTTGCTCTGGATATTTTAGCTTTGTTTGAAAACCTACCAAAGAAAGAAGAGTTCCTTCTATGTTTTCCTTTCTTAGTTGAACCACTGCATAAGGTCTTTTACCTGTTTTTGGGTCAATCAGTCCAACAGGTTTCATTGGACCGTATAAAAGGGTTTCTTTTCCTCTTCGTGCTATTTCCTCTATTGGAAGACAACCTTCAAAATATACAGCCCTTTCAAAATCTTTTAACGGTACTTGTTCACCTTTTAAAAGCTCTTGATAAAAAATTTCATACTCCTGCTTAGATAATACACAGTTAAAATAATCACCTGTTCCTTTTCCGTACCTATCAGCCCAAAATCCTTTTGAAAAATCAACCGTTGAAGCATCAACCACAGGAGCTATTGCATCATAGAAGTATAAATACTCACTTCCTGTAATTTTTTGAATTTCCTTAGAAAACTCTTCTGAGGTAAGAGGTCCGGTTGCAATTACAATTATATCTGCATCCGGCAAGGTTTTAACTTCCTGTCTGATTACATTTATGTTTGGATGGTTTTCTAAAATTTCTGTCAATCTTTTAGAGAATTTTTCTCTATCTACTGCAAATGCCTGACCAGCCGGAACTTTAAATTCTTTCGCAACATCTAAAATAATTGAGCCTAAAATTTCCATCTCTTTTTTTAATAAACCTGCTCCGGATGTTAAAGATTCACTACCGAAAGAGTTGCTACATACGATTTCAGCGAAGTAAGGAGTTTTGTGAGCTGGCGTTTGTTTTTCCGGTCGCATTTCATAAAGGTCTACTTTGTATCCTGCTTGGGCTATTTTATATGCTACTTCTGAGCCTGCTAATCCTGCACCTATAACTGCCACTTTCATTTATTTATTGTTCCTTCCATTGAGATTGTCCTGTATTGAACACTTCTTTTTTCCAAATTGGAGCTCTGGCTTTAACGTTATCAACAATATACCTACATCCACTAAAAGCCTCCTGTCTATGTCCTGCCCATACAACCACCAAAAATGATGGAACGCCAACCGGAACAACACCTGTTCTATGATGTACTACTGCATGATGTATTTTAAACTTTTCTTTAGCCTCTTCTATGATTTCTTTTACAACTTTTTCAGCCATTGAAATATAAGCTTCGTAATGAAGTTCTTTTACATCTCCATCCTCAGGTGCCGACCTTGCAACGCCAATAAATATATCTACTCCGCCACATTCAGGATTAAAGTAGCTTTTAAAAACTTCATCTAAAGTAAACCAATCTTCTCCAATATATATTTGCGGGATCAACATTTTCCTCCATTTTCTACATACTTTTGGAAGCTATCAATTTTTTGATAACACTTTGAACCAACAAAATCTGCAAGCATTATGAAATAATCTTTTGGAATAAATCCTGGAATTACTCCGTAAAGCTCATAATTTTTATCCGGTAGAAAAACCGCTATTGTTGGATACCCTGTCACTCTATAAATTCCCGCTAATGTTTGCTCGTCAACTTCTTTTTTTCCTTCCGGGTCTAAGACTTTTCTTTTACCGTCAACGTTAACGATAGCTATCTCTACATTATTTTTTATTAAGCTTTGCTTGACTTCCATATCTTTCAAAACTTCTCTGTTTAATTTATCACAATAATGACATGTTTCTGATTCAAAGATTACGATAAGATTTTTCTTATTTTCCATAGCCTGCTTAATCACAGGATTTGGGTCAACTGTAAATTTTGGCTCAGATTGTTTGTTGCATGAATAGAATAAAAACATAATTGGTAGAATTAGCAGAATAAAGCTTTTCTTCATTTTTAGCAAAACCTCCACGTTTTTAAGCTTAACAATAATATAAACTTTTAGTGTAAGAAATTCAATGCCAAGTTTAACAAAATGATCTTTCGGCAGATTTTTGCTTAGCTACTAAATGATAACATTTGAAGCATCGTCTGTAATTCGTAAAGAAAACAAAATGATATAATAAGTCTTTTATTTTTGCCGCTTGATATAAAGCCTAAGAGTGTTCCAAAATTTTTGTAAATTTGCCTTTCCTTG
>NZ_ABZS01000206.1 GCF_000173615.1 Sulfurihydrogenibium yellowstonense SS-5
CAGCGGAATTCAAAAATTTATATACAAAGTCAGTAAAATAGATGTAGAAAAAGAAGGTTTTTCTGTTCCAAAAGAGCTTAGAGGAAGGTCTTTCTTTGTATCAATACTGCCAGAGCTATTAAGCAGATACATACTAAATAAGCTTAACTATCCAATAACAAACATACTTTATTCAGGCGGCGGAAAATTCCAGCTACTACTACCAAACACAAACAAAGTTAAAGATATTTTAAAAGATTTTAAAAATGAACTTTCAAAATATTTGCATGAAGAGTTTCATTTAGACTTGTCAATAGTGAGCGGACAAACAGAGTTAAGTCAGAGTATTTAAAAGGAGACAAGTTAAGAGAAGCGATAACAAATTTACAAATCAGCATTGATGAAGATAAAAAAAGGAAAGCAAAAAAATTACTTACCAAAGACTTTGAAGATGGGTTTCATGTATGTAAATCTTGCAAATCTTTACCAAGAAAAGAAAAAGAAGACATTTGCAGATGGTGTAATACTTTTAATGAGTTAGGAGCAAAATTAGCAAAACATGAAAAACTTTTCATAATCTATCAATTTGAATACATGAGCAAAGAACCAGATTTGGATTTTGGAAAATTTGGAAAAGTATATTTATTCAATAAACCAGAGCCGGAAATAATGACAAAAGCAAAAGAAGTGCTAAATCTAAACTCAACAAAATTGGCAGAGGAAGGACACACTAACGGATTTAAATTTATAGCAAACATAGTACCAACCTTAACGTATGAGGTAAAAGATTATCTCTTAAAATATGCAGATTTAGAAGAGAAAGAAAGGGAAGAATTAAAAAACCAGCCTATAAACTCAATCTTACCACTAAACTACATTGCAGAATTTGCAAAAGGAGATAAAAAGCTTGCAGTTTTAAGAGCAGACGTAGACAATCTTGGGCTAATATTTAGCGATGGATTAAGAAGATATACAATATCAAGAATAGCAACGCTAAGCAGAATGTTAGACCTATTCTTTACAGGATATATATCAATTTTAATAAATAAAGTCTCTGATGATTATGCAAAGAGAGAGCTTGGAAATACAAACCTAAAAGCGAAACAAAAATTGATATACACTGTTTATGCAGGTGGAGATGATTTATTTTTAATAGGACCATACAATCTAATCTTAGATTTTGTAGTGGAACTAAGGAAGAAATTTTACAAATATACAGCTAATAATACAGACTTTGGAATATCCGGCGGTATACCAATAGTAGGGTCTAAGGTAAGCCTTGAATACATGGCAAAAATATCAGAGGAGATGGAAAGTATATCCAAAAGTGCAATCTTTGCTACAAAAAATAAACAAAACTACCTAAAAGATGCAATAACCATATTTGAAAAAAGCTTTAAATATTCTTCAGAGATAAAAGGATATAGCACGTACAACCAAAGAATATTTGGCGATGAAGAACTTTCAAAACTGTATAAAAAACCACAGGATGATAACTATGTAAACTTTGAAACAATCCTAAGTATATCAAATAAAATAGCTGAATATATGGAAGAAAAAAAGATGTCAAGAGCGTTGGCTTACAGATTATTAAGCTTGCATAGAGTTTATGTATCAGAAGATGGAAAAATAGACCCGATTATTTATCCAAAAATCTTTTATCAAATAGGTAGAAATGTAAAAAATGAAAGTGTCAGAAATTTACTTGTAGAGTGGTTATTAAGAAAAGGTTATAGTTATGGTGAAGACTCTTTATCAAAAGAAAATGTAATTAGAAATTTAGATGTGATACTATCCATTGCATTAATGAAAACAAGAGGAGGAAAAAAAGATGACTGAGGTAAAAAGTAGTTTAAATGTAAGTAATGAATTGGAAGAGATTATTGAAATTGTTGAAAGGAATAAAAAGGGAAAAGGAAATAAAAAGCAAGAAATAGATAAAAAAGAAGAAAGAGTAGAACTTAATAATAACTACGATAAGCTTATTAGTGAAGTAATTAAAGACATAGAGAAAGGAATATTAAACTTGGATTTAGAAGAATATATAAAACCAGGTGGAATTTGCGAAGGCATTGCAGGTGCCGTTGGTTATATAGGCAAATTGAAGAGAAGTCAGCTTAGAAAATTTTTCAACGAAATAAAAACTATAGAATATGACTTAAAATCAGGGGAAGATGTTAAAAAAATAAAAATAAGAATTTTAGCACTTATTCCAAAACTCGCTTATAGCAAAGGAAGAGACCTTATAGATGAAAACTTTTACAAATTTATGAAGACTATTCTTTCAAAAGTAAAAGAAGATATGAATGAAAAAAATGCTCAAGAAGTGTTTGAAGTTTTCGTAAAAATTTTAGAATCAATTGTAGCATACCATACATTCCACTTCCCAAAGGAGGCATAATATGAGTAAAGCATTAAAAGGAATCATTAAATTAGAGTGCAAGATTAGAGTGCTAACAGGCTTACACATTGGAGGGTCAAAAGAAAGTGTAGAGATAGGCGGGATAGATAATATTGTTATCAAGATTCCTGTCTTAAAGCTTGATATAGAAGGAAAAGACAAA
>NZ_ABZS01000205.1 GCF_000173615.1 Sulfurihydrogenibium yellowstonense SS-5
TAAAAAGCTTTTAGATGAAATAGAGCTGAATGTTGACGTGCAGACTGACGAAGAACAAGAAGAAGAGTTATCTCTGGAAGATTTGTCAAAAGAAGCACAAGACAGTCCGATTGTAAAAGCAGTAAATGCAATCATAGCTGAAGCTATAAACTTAGGTGCTTCAGACATTCATATAGAACCTATGGAAAAAGAACTAAAAATCAGATTTAGAGTTGATGGTATATTGAGAACTTATAAAAGTTGGCCTTCACATATTAAAGATGCAATTGCTGCAAGGGTAAAGATACTTGCAAATTTAGATATTTCAGAGAAAAGACTTCCACAAGACGGTAGGATTAGATTTAAAGTAAATAATAGAAAATACGACTTAAGGGTTTCTACTCTTCCAACGGTTTATGGAGAAAAAATTGTTATGCGTCTTCAAGACGCAGAGAGTTATTTAAATGTGAAACTTGAAGATTTAGGATTTGAAGAAGATGACCTTAAACTTGTAAGAGAAGCTATATATTCCCCATGGGGTATGGTTCTTGTTACAGGTCCAACAGGTTCAGGTAAAACTACCACTTTATACTCTGCGTTGATGGAAAGAAATACAGACGATGTTAATATAATGACAGCAGAAGACCCTGTTGAAGTATCAATTCCGGGTATCAATCAAGTCCATGTAAAAGAAGAGATAGGACTTACATTTGCGACAGCTCTAAGAGCATTTTTAAGACAAGACCCGGATATAATTTTAGTTGGTGAGATAAGAGATAGAGAAACTGCTGAAATAGCAGTAAAGGCGGCATTGACAGGACACTTAGTATTTTCTACTCTCCATACAAACGATGCACCGTCAACTATAACAAGATTAGTGGATATAGGAGTTGATAGATTTTTAGTTTCTACAGCAGTCCATACAATAATCGCTCAAAGACTTATTAGAAAATTATGCAATAATTGTAAACAACCTGCTAATTATACTCCTGAAGTTTTAAAAACTTTTGGATTTTCAGATGAGGATATACAAACAGGGCAATTTTTTGTCCATCATCCAAAAGGTTGTGATAAATGTGGCGGCACAGGGTATAAAGGAAGAACGGCAGTTCATGAAATTTTAAGATTGGACGAAAATATAAGAAAGGTTATAAACGAAGGTAAAACAGCTGACGAATTGAGAGAGATGGCAGTAAAAGCGAGCATGAGGACTCTTTACAAAGATGGATTGATAAAAATGAAAAAAGGTATAACAGATATAGCAGAAATAGAGAGAGTATTAATGAAGTGAGACGTGAAAGGTGAAACGTAGGACTCTATTAATAAAGAATAACCTACTTACGTCTCACGTTAAACGTCTCACGTCTCACGTTAAAAACGGAGGTAAAAAATGGAAGAAACTAAATCTTTTAGAATTGATGAAATAGCAAAAACTGCTGTTGAGATGAGGTCTTCCGACATTCATATAACTGCCGGCGTTCCGCCTACAATCAGAGTTGACGGAAAATTAATGCCAATACCCGGATATCCACCAATGACTCCCAAGGATACACAAGCACTTATATATTCTTTTATGAACGAAAAACAGAAAAAAACTTTTGAAGAAAAGAAAGAGCTTGATTTTTCTTTTGGAATTAAAAGTATTGGAAGGTTTAGGGTAAACATATTTTATCAAAGAGGAACGGTTGCAGCAGCACTAAGAAGAATTCCTTATGAAATTAAACCAATGGAAGAGCTGGGATTAATCCCAAAAGTTAGAGACTTATGTCATCTTACTATGGGACTGGTTCTTGTTACTGGTCCAACAGGTTCAGGTAAAACTACAACCTTAGCATCCATGATAGATTACATAAACACAAACTTTCCTCACCATATAATAACCATCGAGGACCCTATAGAATATATATACCAACATAAAAAATCCGTCATAGCACAAAGAGAAGTAGGAACGGATACAGATTCTTTTGCTCTTGCATTAAAATATGCTTTGAGGGAAGACCCGGACGTTATACTTGTTGGTGAAATGAGAGATTTAGAGACTATAAGGGCAGCACTGACTGCGGCAGAAACTGGTCACTTAGTATTTGGAACACTGCACACGAACACAGCTGTTCAAACTATTAACAGAATAATAAACGTATTTCCTATGGAGGAGCAAGATCAGATAAGAACAGAATTAAGCTTTGTTCTTCAAGGTGTTATATCTCAAAGGCTTTTACCTAAAATTGGTGGCGGAAGAGTTCTTATTCATGAGGTCTTAGTTCCAAACACTGCAATAAGAAACTTGATTAGAGAAAATAAAATTCACCAGATTTATGGTCTAATGCAGACAGGACAAGCTGAAAGTGGTATGCAAACAATGAACCAATCTTTAATAAAAGCATTAAGAAATAAACTTATTACCACAGAAGACGCTCTAAGAGTATCACCGGACCCAGAAGAGCTTAAAAGGCTAATGGCTACTTTGGGAGTTAGATAATGGCTACATTTACTTATGAAGGAAGGGATAAATTCGGTATAAAAAAAACAGGTACAATAACAGCAGAGTCTATTGAAGAAGCAGAAGATATTTTGAAAAATCAGGGCTTTGTTGATGTAAAAATAAAACTAAAATCCACAAAGGAAAAAGAAAAGTCAAAAGGTGGTGGTACG
>NZ_ABZS01000204.1 GCF_000173615.1 Sulfurihydrogenibium yellowstonense SS-5
ATAAGCTGATTTATCATATCAATAGCTTTTTCTGCAGCCACTTTACTTGTTGCATATATCTTTACTAATCCGGTTGGGTCTAAGTCAATCTTAACGCCCGTTTCCTCTATTATCTTCTTAATATTTTTACCCGCCGGACCTATAATTACGCTTATTTTTTCTGGAAGTACTCTAAGAGTTGTTACTGTTGGTGCATATGGAGATAACTCTTTTCGTGGCTCCGGTATAGCTTGGTACATAAGGTCAAGTATATAGTATCTTCCTACTCTTGCTTGCTCTAATGCTTTCTGTAAAATTTCTTTTGTTAAACCTCTTACTTTAATGTCCATTTGTATAGAAGTTACACCATCTCTTGTTCCGGCAACTTTAAAGTCCATATCGCCAAGATGGTCTTCATCTCCAAGAATATCAGATAATACTACAAATTTATCTTCACTTTTTATTAAACCCATTGCTATTCCGGCAACATGTTTTTTCATTGGAACGCCAGCATCAAATAATGCCAATGAACCACCGCAAACTGTTGCCATAGATGTTGAGCCGTTAGATTCTAAAATATCAGATACTACTCTTATAACATACGGAAATTCCTCTTCCGATGGAATTAAAGGCTCCAATGCCCTTTCTGCAAGATTTCCATGACCAATCTCTCTTCTTGATACCGGTCTTGGAGGTTTTGCTTCTCCTGTTGAGAATGGTGGGAAGTTATAATGTAGCATAAATCTTTTTAAAGTCTCACCGGCTTCTATACTCTCTTCTATCTGTCCTTCAGAAGGTGAACCAAGTGTTACAGTTACGAAAGCTTGGGTCTGTCCTCTTGTAAAGATAGCTGAACCATGATTTCTTGGGAAAACTCCAACTTTTATCCAAATAGGTCTAATTTCTTCTGGTTTTCTTCCATCAATTCTTCTATTTTCATAAAGTACAAGGTCTCTCATAACATTACTAACAACATCTTTATAGACAAAAGAGGCTTTTTTTACTTTTTCTTCAGGAATTTCTAATGTAGTTTTGATTTCTTCAAAAATAGCATTTATTTGTTTATTTCTTTCTTTTTTATCTGAAATATTAAATGCTTCTCTAATCCTTTCATAGGCTAATTCTTTAAATTTCTCTTTCAGTAAAATTTCTTCTTCATCTATTGGTATTTCAAGTTTATCTTTTCCGTATTTTGCTCTAAGTTCTTCTTGTAATTCTATCAATTTTTTAATTTCCTGATGACCAAAAAGCATAGCTTCGAGAATAACTTCTTCCGGAACTTCCTTAGCCCCGCCCTCTACCATAACAATGGCGTCTTTGGAACCGGCTACAACAATTTCTAAATCCGATTTTGCTTTTTGTTGATAAGTAGGATTAACTATAAATTGACCATCTACTCTACAAACTCTAACACCGGCAATTGGTCCTTCGAATGGAATGTCTGAGATATGTAGAGCAGCAGAAGCTCCAACTATACCCAAAACATCAGGGTCATACTGATCATCTGCGGATAAGGTATAAGCTGTGATGATTACATCATTGTAAAAACCTTTTGGGAATAAAGGTCTGATCGGTCTGTCTATATTTCTTGCAACTAAAATTTCTCTTTCTGAAGGCTTTCCTTCCCTTTTAACAAATCCACCCGGGATCTTACCATAAGCATAATATTTTTCTCTGTATTCAACCGTTAGTGGAAGAAAATCTATATCAGCTTGAGGCTCTTCAGACATAACTGCAGCAACTAAAACCGCCGTATCTCCTTGTCTTACGATTACGGCACCGTTTGCCTGCTTTGCAAAGTATCCTGTCTCTATGCTATAAGGTGCTCCGTTGACTACAGTTTCTACTTTAATCTCTTCCATTAATACCCCTATTATTTGCTTTCGTTAGATGTTTCTCTGATGTTTAATGCTTCAATAATTTTTCTATATCTCTCTTCGCTCTCTCTTTTGAGATAGTTTAAAAGCTTTCTTCTTTTATTAACCATCCCAATAAGACCTCTTCTTGAGTGAAGGTCTTTTTTGTTTGCTTTTATATGCTCTGTAAGATTTCTGATTCTTTCAGTTAAAATAGCAATTTGGACTTCCGGAGAACCAGTATCATTTTCGTGTAATGCAAACTTTTTAATGAGCTCTTGCTTTTTCTCAGCAGTAATTGACATTTATACCTCCTATAGCTAATTTAAAATTTTTTGGATTTATATTATAACATAATTTAGAAAAAGTAAGTCTCAGTTATTAAAGATTGTAGTTGATATTTACGTTTGATGAATTTAGATGGTGGGAAAGGAGGGAATCGAACCCTCACGGCCTTTCGGCCAAGGGATTTTAAGTCCCTCGCGTCTGCCAGTTCCGCCACTTTCCCTTTCAAATTGTAGAAATATAATATATCATATTTCTTAATTTTATGCAAGTATTTTTTATTGGGAGATTGGGATGATAAACTTCAAGCCTATGCAAATGCAAAATGAAGTTATAACAATATTAAAAAATCTTGGAAGCTCTATATCTTTAAAAGCTGGTGAGAATGTTAATGCTGAAGTTGTTGATGTCCTGCCTTCCGGTGCAGCTGTTCTTAGAATAAAAAACGGTTATATAACGGTCAATACAGAAATTCCCTTAAGTAAAGACAATCAGTTATTACTTAAAGTTCTTCCTCC
>NZ_ABZS01000203.1 GCF_000173615.1 Sulfurihydrogenibium yellowstonense SS-5
CTATTAAGCTCTATGGACCTCCGGAAGTCCAAGCTCCCAAATTGTTCCAGCATGCTTTATAGATACTAACGGAGATGCTCCGGTTCCACCATCATGTCCGGAGATATGGATAATATCAGCAAAAGCTTTTGCTACCCCTGAAGCTACAACACCAATTCCGCTTTCTGATACAAGTTTTACGATTATTTTAGCCCTTGGGTTTATCATTTTTAAGTCATAAATTAGCTGTGCTAAATCTTCTATTGAGTAAATATCATGATGTGGTGGTGGAGATATTAAAGTTGTTCCGGGTCTTGCATGTCTTAAAAATGCAATGTATGCATCAACCTTTTTACCCGGTAGCTGTCCACCTTCTCCCGGTTTTGCACCTTGGGCTATTTTTATTTCTATCTCTTCAGCTGAATTTAAATATTCTGGCGTTACTCCAAACCTTCCTGATGCAACCTGTTTGATTTTACTATTTTTTATAGTTCCATATCTTGCCGGGTCTTCACCACCTTCACCGGAGTTTGATTTACCACCAAAAGAGTTTAAAGCTTCTGCTATGGTCTCATGCGCTTCTCTGCTTAAAGCTCCGACGGACATCCCGGCACCGACAAATCTTTTCATTATACTTTCTATTGGCTCTACTTCTTCTATCGGAATTGGTGGTCTATCTGATGTTATTTCAAGTAAATCTCTTAGCTCTACCGGTTTTTCTGCATAAGCATATTCTGTAAATGCTTTATACTCCTCAAGCTTAACCTGTCTTACTGCTCTATGTAGAGAAGTTAAAGCTTTTGGATTCCAAGAGTGGAACTCTCCGCCTTCTCTTCTATGCCTGTACTCTCCACCTACCGGAAGCTCTGTAAGCTCTCCTGAGAATGCTTTATTAAATCTTGCCCAAAGTCTCCCTTGCTATCTCTATAAATCCTATTCCATCAAGCTTAGAAATCGTTCCCGGGAAGCATTTATCTACGACTTCCTGAGAAATACCAAGAGCCTCAAATAAGCCGGCAGACCTATAACTTTTTATCGTAGCAATTCCCATTTTTGACATTATCTTTAAAAGCCCTTCATTGACAGCTTTTTTATAATTCTTTACTGCTTCTTCAAAAGATAGTTCAAACTTACTGTCTTCTTCAACAAGATTTCTTATTATCTGTACAGCCATGTATGGATTTACAAGAGTAGCGCCGTATCCTATCAAGAAAGCTATGCTGTGAGTATCTCTAACCTCTCCTGAATCTGCTATTATGCTAAATTTACTTCTTTTGCCTTTTCTTGACATATAAGCATTAACAGCTCCAACAGCAAGACCCATAGGAATTGGAGCACCCTCAATAGATACATCTCTATCTGATAAGATTATGATTTCTTTTCCATTGTCTACCGCCTCTTCAACTCTTTGACAAATTTCATCTAAAGCCGGTTCTAACGCAGTATCGTAAGGTGGGAATATAGTTGGAATTATTTGGATTTTTTCTGGATACGTTTGTATAAGTTCTTGCATTTCGTTGTCAAAAATGATTGGTGAATCAAAAACAATCTGTTTTGCATGCTGTGGCGTCTCAAGTAAAAAGTTTTCTTTTTTTCCTACGTATGTCTTTAAAGACATAACGGCTTTTTCTCTGATTGGGTCTATCGGTGGGTTTGTAACCTGTGCAAATCTTTGTTTAAAGTAAGAGGCAAGCATTTTAGGTTTTCTTGATAAAACAGATATAGGCGTGTCATTACCCATTGAGTAGGTAGGCTCTGCTCCTTTAAGAGCCATTTCTTTAACAACCATGTTTATCTCATCTTTATCATATCCAAAAGTAATTAACTCTTTTAATACATCTTTTCTTTCTACTTCCGGAACATCCTTAGCCGGTATAAACGGAGTGATATTCTCTTCTACCCATTCTTTGTATTTTTTATTTTTAACAAGCAGGTCTATAATCTCTTCTGAGAAATAGATCTTTCCTGATTCTAAATCAAGAGCTATTTTATCTCCCGGACCTAATCTTCCTTTTAATTTTACTTCTTCTTCCGGAAATTCTATAACTCCAACTTCAGAAGCCATAAGTATAGTATCTTCTGTAATTATGTACCTTGCCGGTCTTAGACCGTTTCTGTCTAACTTTCCACCTATGATTTTTCCATCTGTAAATGCTATAGCAGCAGGACCATCCCAGCTTTCAAAAATACATGCAAAATATTCATAGAATGCTCTTTCTTCTGGTGTTAATCTTGTATCGTTTTCCCATGCTCTTGGAACTAATACATTAATTGCAGTTAAAATGTCTTTTCCAGAATGGACTAAAAATTCTACTGCGTTGTCAAGAGATGCAGAGTCGCTGTCAGTATCGTTTGTAATTGGCAAAATATACTCTGCAAGGTCTCCCCATACTTCTCTAATGTCTTGGTATTTAGCTTTTAGCCAGTTTCTGTTTGCTGAAATAGTATTTATTTCTCCATTATGGGCAAGCATTCTGAAAGGATGAGCAAGCCTCCAGTTAGGAAATGTATTAGTTGAATATCTTTGATGGAATATTGCAAAAGCTGTTTCATAATCTTCATCTTGTAAATCATAGTAAAAATCTCTCAATTTTGGAGCTGTAACAAGTCCTTTATAAACTATTGTTCTTGAAGATAGAGAAGGAATATAAAAATCTTTGTAATCAGGATTATTAGCAAGCTTTTCAAGTTTTTTTCTTAAGATAAATAATTCTTTTTCAAAATTATCAACTTTTACACCTTCTTTTGATAT
>NZ_ABZS01000202.1 GCF_000173615.1 Sulfurihydrogenibium yellowstonense SS-5
TTTTATCTGTAGATGCATCATCAACAATGATTATTTCCGTGTCTTTATACGTTTGATCAAGAGCAGATAATATCGCTTGAGTTATATATTTTTCACCATTATAAACCGGAATAATAACGCTAACTTTCATGGTAAAAATAATATCATATCAAAGCCAAATTGGGAGTGAAATATTTACAAGGTCATTTGGGTGTATAAGTTAAAAGAAATAAACATGTATGATAGATTTCAAATAAATCTGTTAAGATACTTTGCTACGCTCAGAATTAGACAGTTGAGGAGCTTTTGTAAGCAAGCAACAAGCTAAAGGTATCACGATTTTCATTTTTTATTATTTTCCAAAATGGTATAACCCATTTACAGACATTTAGTATAAGTAGGAGATTCTTCGTTGGTTGCAGAATGGCAATATTGATTTTTACAAGCATTCTCATTTCAAACTTAAATCAAATTGCTATCTTCTTAAGGATAAGTGGATAAGTAAGAAAGTGCAGGTAAAAGACCCATGATTATGTCATTGCAAGTTTGTTATTCAGTGGTTATGCTTTGCTTGCATATAATAACTATTAATTTGGACTAACTCAATGTAAAGCTTAATTTCTCACAAATGGAACTCTGTATCTCATATCCAGAATGTTTATAATGATAAATATGTTTTTATATCGTTTTTGGGTTGTGATATTGTAGTCTTCCCAGTAGCTAAAAGATAAACTCCAGCATCCTCTGTTCCAATCAAAAATTAAGTTTTTATTTTGTACATATCCATACTTTAAGTTATTTAAAATGCCTACTCTAAAAGAAAAATTTTTATAATTAACAAAAATACTGTTAGAAATCTGCTTTTGTGAATTTTCTGTGCTTGTTCCTCTGTCATAAGTGTATGCAACGGAATAGATTATGTTGTCCCTAATCGGAGTAGAAAAGCTTGAAATAGTTCTTATAAGATTTTTCTTTTCCATATCATAGTAGAGAATACTATCAGCAGAGTATTTGCCAATGTTTAAATAAACACTGTTTTTAAGTGGTTTAATATGAGAGTTATACATATTTTCACCAATATAATAATGATTTAAAAAGGTATATCCTTGAGATATCTCCCATCTTAGGAAGTTATTATTCTTAAAATTAAATATGTTAAATAAAGAGAAATCAATATCTTCTTTTTCGTTGATTCTATCAGACCTATCATAATATGGCAAAGAAGATTGATTTATTTTTGATATATATTCAAATGAGATTTTTGGAATGATTATATGATTAAAATCTTTGTAAGGTCTGAAAAATGTTGCTTGAGTAGTATTTTTAAAAGGAATTAAAAATCTTGAGTCAAAAGCATTGTTTCCTTTTGTGTTTAGGTATAAAGTTAGTCTTGGAGTTATCTCAGAAGTGTTAAGAATTTTTCCAAAGTAGTTATAATTAACAACTCTAAAAATGTTATCACTTCTAAGTCCGGTAGTTCCTTCTTCTCTAAAAAAGTAATTATTATCTGACAGATAATCAAAATAAAATGGAAGGTCAAAAAGCTTAGATTCCTTCCAGTAAAATCTTAACTGAGGAAGTCTTTGTAAAGTAGCTTTGTTATTCGGCGTCGTTAAGTCGTAAAGATAGTTGAAATTTAACTCTAATAGATACTTATCTGTATTAGCCCTTCCAAAAATATAAGACCTTGTGAAAGCTGTATACTTTAATCTTGAATAGTTATAAAAATCTTCAAAAAAGTATCTATCACTTGGAATATCTGCTTTTGTGAAAAACTGCCAATTATAAAACGGAGAATAGTTAGTTTCAAGAGAAAATCTGTATCTAAAAGTTTTTGGACTTTCAGGTCTATTTTGCCACCAATCTTTTTTTCCAGACTCTTTAAATAAATCTATATTTGTTTTAAAATTAATACCTCTTTCAAAAACTCTTCTATATTCTAAGCTTGTTCCAAGTCCTTGCTTATTTCTATAATCTGTTGTAAAAGTAATGTCTGAAGAGTCATTTATAGCATAAAAGAAAGGCTGTCTGTAAATAAATGGGTTATAAGTATCCTGACTAATCATAGGATCTAAAAACCCGGTTTTTCTATCTGTTGTTGGGTATGAAAAATATGGAGTGTAAAAAATAGGAAGTCTGCAAAATCTAAAAGACATATTGTATGCTTTAAGTTGGTCGTTTTCTTTTAAACTTCCAGATTTTGCTTTAAAATTCCAATCGTATTGGTCAAAAGGACAGCCAGAAAATTCACCATCTTTAAAATAGTAAACATCCTTTTCTTTTTTTAGATAATAGCCTCTCACATAGTATTGATTATCAACTTTTCCCTGATAGTCAAAAACTTCTCCTGAATCATTTTCAAAATCATACCAACCATGAGACCCGGTTCCTTCAAAAGTGTTTGTTTTTATGTAAAATTTTACCGGGACAGTTACGATCTTTTTCTCAGAGTCATAGATTACCTTTTGTGATTTTAGTACTTTATCGCCAGAGGTAATAACAACATTCCCTTCAGCTATTACGATATTATCTTTTTCTCTTTCAAGTTTATCGGATTCTATGATAACTTTTTCTTGGCCAAAGGATAATGTTATTAAAAGTAATATAGTAATTATTAGAACTCTTTCCAACAATAACCTCAGAAAATTGTAAAATATTAACTATATTATACAAGAGGTAAAAGATGACAAACAAACCAAGAGAATGGCTTAGAGAAAAAAGCATAGCTAAAAAGGTTCTTACAGAATCTAATTTGATAT
>NZ_ABZS01000201.1 GCF_000173615.1 Sulfurihydrogenibium yellowstonense SS-5
AAATATAGTTCTATCAAGCCTGTTTTCATCAAAAATACCCGGCTTTATGGAAGTTTCTATATATTTTAATCCTTCTATCCCATGAAATGGACTGTCCGGCTGAACGCCTATAACTTGAATATCCGGATTAAAGATTTTTAATCTTCTACCAGTTCCCATAACAGTACCACCTGTTCCTATTCCGGCAATAAAGTGGGTAATCTTTCCTTCTGTTTGATTCCAAATTTCCACTGCGGTAGAATCAAAATGTGCTTTCCAGTTTGCATCATTATTATATTGGTCTATGTAATAATATTTTTCTGGATACTTTTCAACAAGCTTTCTGACATATATAATTGCTCCATCTGTACTTTCAAGTGGATTTGTAAAATGGATTTTAGCTCCAAACGCTTTTATGATTCTTTTTCTTTCTTCGCTAACATTGGCTGGCATCGCAAGTTCAACTTGATATCCAAGAGCAGTTCCAACCATTGCAAGGGCGATTCCAGTGTTTCCGGATGTTGCATCTATGATAACTTTATCTTTCGTTAGTTTTCCGGAATTAATTGCCTCAACTATCATTCTTGTTGCCGGTCTGTCTTTTACAGAACCACCGGGATTATAAGATTCTAACTTTGCATAAATTTTTACATTTTTCTTTTTTATATCTTCAGGCAATGACCTGCTAAGTTCTACTAATGGAGTGTTCCCAACAAGCTCTAATATTGATTTTCTTGATTTTCTATAGCCTTCATCATGCTGTCCAAGTATCCACATAAAAGCCTCTTGGTTTTTTTGTAATTATTATATCAGTTAAGATTCAGGTTAGAAATTGCTAACATTTAAATCTTAGCTGTAAAGCTAAATAAAGTTGTGCGTCGGGTTAGAGATTCAGTAAAAGCGGGAGATTCTTCACCGGCTGCAGAATGAAAATTAGGCAATTTTTAACGTAGATATGTAGGCGTAGCTCATGAACTACATCAACACCATCAGCTCTTCATTTTTTCACCTTTAATAAAACACTCAACCATTTCTAAATCCTTCAAATAAGTAATCTTAAAATTAAAAAAACTACCCTCATTTAAAGTAATTCTATAACCAAGCTTTTCCATCAAAGCAGAATCATCTGTTGCTAAAATATTATTCTCTAATGCATACTCATGAGCTTTTAAGAGCTTTTTAAAATCAAAAACTTGAGGTGTTTGAACTACATAAATCTCATCTCTGTTTAAAGTTTCAACAATTTCATTATTTATCACTCTCTTTATTGTATCCGGAGACCTGTAGGCAGTGATAGAACCATCCCAACCGGCTTTAACATTATTAATTCCTTCTCTAAACATATTTACAGTAGCAAAAGGACGTGCAGAGTCATGAATTGCCACAATATCACAATCTGCAATTGCTCTTAAGCCACTATATACAGAAAACTGTCTCTCGCTACCACCCTCGACCCTTATTATTTTTTTAGAGGATTTTATCTCAATATCCAAATCTTCTTTTGGTAAAACAACCACTACAAAATCTATCTCTTCCACCCTTTCTATAGTTTTTAAAGAGTATTCAAAAATCTTTAAACCATTTATTTCTAAAAATTGTTTTTTTGCACCAAATCTATTACCTTTCCCACCTGCTAAAAGTATGCATCCTATCATAACGCACTCCAAAGGGTTTAAAATATAATTATAAATCAATAATTAAGATAAGGAGCCTAGAAGATGAGAAAAATTCCCAAGGCTTTAACAATTGCTGGCTCTGATAGTGGCGGTGGTGCAGGCATTCAAGCAGATTTAAAAACTATGACATCTTTGGGCGTATATGGCATGTCTGCTATTACGTCTATCACAGTTCAAAACACTGTTGGTGTTTTTGGTGTGTATGATTTGCCGCCGCAAGTAGTATACGACCAAATAAAAGTAGCTATAGAAGATATAGGCGTAGATTCTGCAAAAACCGGAATGCTATCAAATGCCGGTATAGTTGAAGCAGTGGCAAAAGCTGTAAAAGATTTTAAAATTCCAAATTTAGTGGTTGACACCGTGATGAGGTCTAAGTCTGGAGACCCGTTGTTAAAAATTGCCGACGAACAGGCTTTAAAAGAAAAAATAATTCCGTTAGCAGTTTTAATCACTCCAAACATTCCTGAAGCTGAAAGCTTGATAGGATTTAAAATAAAATCCTTAGAAGATGTAGAAAAAGCTTGTAAAAAACTATACTTAGATGGTGCTAATGCAGTACTTTTAAAAGGCGGACATGGTGAAGGTGAGAAAGCAATTGATGTGTTTTATGATGGAAACAGATTTGAATATCTTATATCAGAAAGAATAAACACAAAAAATACACATGGCACAGGTTGCACTCTATCTGCCGCAATCTCTTCATACCTTGCAAAAGGATACAGTCTTTTAGATGCTGTAAAGAATGCTAAGAACTACGTCCATAATGCAATTAAACACTCTTTAGATATTGGCCATGGACATGGGCCTTTAAATCATATGTGGCAGTTTTATAAAGATTTTTGATAGTTTTTTCATAAATAAATATCAAGATACGTCGGGCAAGAAATTCAACAAAAATACGAGATTCTTCGCTTCGCTCATAATGACAATTTTGATTATGACAATTTTGATTTTTGCAAGCAGTCTCTCGCTCAGAATGTTCTATGTTAAATGTCAAGTACAAAAATTTTCATCAATGGTCTTCTGTTTTTTATACACCATATGCCTGTCTTAATAACTTATGTGCTACAGCTACTAATGCTAACTTTTTAGCTT
>NZ_ABZS01000200.1 GCF_000173615.1 Sulfurihydrogenibium yellowstonense SS-5
TAAGCGGAAAAAAAGTTATAATAGGTAAAAACTACTTTAAAATCAAAGACTTGGTAGAACTTGCCAAAAGCATCGATGCGGTTGATATTGTAGAAAATGAAGTAGAGCTTAAAAATGCAATTTTAAAACATCTTAAAAACAATAACATTGACATTGACTTAGAGGCTTTAAGAAAAGATATTTATAACTGTTATATCAAATCAATAAAAGAGGTTTTAAATGGATAGTTTAATCAAAATAGCACAGGAGTTTTACATCGGCGAGATAAACGATAAAATTTTATACACAGAACTTGCGAATCTCATTTCTGATAAAGAATTAAAAGAAAACATATTAAAAATAGCAAAAACTGAAGAAAAGCACGCAAATTTTTGGCAAAGGTTCATTATTTCAAGAGGTGGACAGCTGCCAAAAGAAAAGATAGATAGAAAAAAGCTGTTTCTCTTAAAGTTTTTATCAAAGTTTATAAATCCGATTATTTTTATATACTTAGCAGAGCTTGGAGAAGATAGAGCAGTTAAAAAATACTATGATTTTTACAAAAATGCAGATTTGACAGAGTATGAAAGAAGCTCTCTTAAAAATATTATCTCAGATGAGATAGAACATGAGACATATTTTTTAAACCAAGTTGAAAATCTCGGGCTTAACAATGTTAGAGATTTGATTCTTGGAATGAATGATGGATTGGTAGAAATCTTAGGAGCAGTTGCAGGCTTGACAGCAGTATACACAACAAATCCACAGATAATTGGAATAAGTGGTATAGTTGTAGGTCTTGCCGGAGCTTTGTCTATGGGAATTGGTGCTTATCTTTCTGTTAAGTCTCAAAAACAAATCAATATGCATATTAACGAAAGAAATGAAATCCTTTTAAATACAAACATAGAAAAAAGCTATGAACTTTTTGAAGAAAAATTAAAGGAAGACAACATACCACAAGAAGCAATAAAGGAAATTATAAATGTTTTAAGAGAAAAGAAAGTAAATTTATCAAGCATTTTTATAAAAGAAACCCATGAAAACGAAATCAAGTCAGGAGTCCTTACAGGTTTTTCATACCTGCTTGGAACAGTCTTTCCAATAACTCCTTTTTTTATCTTTTCAAATTCTTATTATGCTTTAACAGTATCGTTCTTTTTAGCTTTATTAGTTTTATCTATGGTTGGAGTTTTTGTTGCACTATTTTCGGGAATTTCTATAAAGAAAAAAGTTTTAGAAATGATAATAGCAAGTTTATCAGCAGCTGCCATTTCTTTTTCCTTTGGTAAAATATTACAGCATTTTTTTAACATTGAAACATAAAGGAGAATTTTTATGCCGTATAGTATGACAGGGTTTACATTTGTAAAAAAAGTGCTTGATGATTATGAAGTAAACATAAAAGTAAAAAGCCTAAACAACAAATCAATCGATATTTCTATTAAAGGCGATAAAAACGTTTTGATGTATTTAGACCTTGAGATAAGAAAGTTAGTTCAACAGTATTTTGAAAGAGGAAGCTTTCAGCTTTATATAAATATAAACTCTTTAACACCAAAATTTATCGTAGAGCCTGAAAAACTTACTCAGTATGCTAACGTAGTCAGAGAGATAACTAAACAAGCAAGCATCTATCTTTCAGATGATAAACTTTATGAAGTTACAATCGGAATGATAGTGAATAATAACAACGTAGAGGAAGAGCTTGATGATACACTTAAAGAAAACATTCTAAATGCTGTAAAAGAAGCTTTAAATGCTTTGAAAGAAGAGAGAGAAAGAGAGGGAAAATCATTAATATTAGATATAGAAAGTAGATTAAATAAGATTGAAGAGATGTTGAAAGAAATTGAAGAGAAAAAAGAGAAAGTTTTAGAAAGTGCAAAAGAGAAAGTTTATCAAAAAGTTAAACAGCTTCTTGGAGAAAACTATTCTGAAAGAGCATTTATTGAAGCTACTTTATTAGCTGATAAGCTTGATATAACAGAAGAGGTTGTAAGACTAAAAACTCATATCCAAAGATTTAGAGAGCTGCTGAATCTAAACGAGCCGATAGGTAGGAAGCTTGATTTTATGTGTCAAGAGATGCTTAGAGAAATAAACACGCTTGGAAACAAAATGCCTGATTTTAGCAAGTTTACCGTAGAAATGAAAACAGAACTTGAAAAAATAAGACAGCAAGTTCAAAACATTGAGTAAGTGTTTGTCTAATATATAGACTGTCTGCGAATAAAATAAAAATATTCCTTGTAGAGGTAAGAAATTAGTAATTTTTATAGAATTTAAAAAAGAGATTCTTTGGACTTACGGCCTCAGGATGACAGGAAAGGGCTGATTGATAAACATTAGAAAAAGGGCAACCTTATTTGTCATTCTGAGCGAAGCGAAGAATCTCATACTTCTACCTAATTTCTAATCCGACGTATTGCTTACATCTTAAACAAAATTTGATAAATACATTGCAGTTACAGTGTCCATTGTTTGGACATGATTTATAATCCATGGTTTAAAAACATTCTCAAGGTAATCTTTTACTGTTTTTATATCCCCTTTTTCTTTGAGCATCTTTTCTAAGGATTTTAACTCATACAAAACTCTGTCATGCTCTGCTCTGTGCATTGGATATGCAAAAAAGTTGTATTTTTCCATTAATCCTTGCTCAAATGTAAAATGATTGATAACATCATTTAAAAACTCATCAAAGTATTTTAAAATTTCAGCTATATCTTCATTTTTCATGATTGCATCATAAAGCTTATTTACTATTTCAATCTCTA
>NZ_ABZS01000199.1 GCF_000173615.1 Sulfurihydrogenibium yellowstonense SS-5
TATATCTATAAATTCGTAACCTTTAGTATCAATCTTTTTTGTGTTGATCGCATAAAACATAAATGCATCATCAGAATCCGGACTGTGAGCAACTCTTATTATCATTTTATCCTGGTCAACCAAACTGTACAAAACTACAGTTTGGGTTGGGGTATTTGTATTCCGCCACTTCAGACACTTCCAACCCCAACAGGCGGTATTTTGGAAGTGTCATAGTCCCTATGCCAGGCACAGGAACTAACCTATTAGCCACTGCTATCCAATCCTTTGAAATTATAACACGCTTCAAAGGAGAAAAGTCTCTGTAAGACTTTTCAAGACAGCAGAAGGCTAAGGCTATGGAAAGAACTTGCCAGCTTTTATGTCTACCTGCAGGCAGACCCCTCACCTGTTCCTTCCATTGGTTGACAGGTTTTTGGGTAGCTGTCTTGCTCTTTCCACTTTCTAAACGTGAGACGTGAGACGTGAGAAGTGAGACGTATTTTTGTAGTGTTTTTAGGTTTTTTCTTAGTTTGCTTAATTTACTTTTTAATCTGTTTCTTTTGTATTCATTTTTCTCTTCTTTTAACTTTTGTTTTAATTTTGTGATATTATCTTCAATTTTTGCTATAGTGTATGATAGAAAGTCAGAATCATTTAAAAGTTCTTTGTAATTCTTAGGCAGTCTTTCTTTATATCCCAATCCTCTCCTTGCTGTTACATAAGCTCCTGCTATGTCTTTATCTATGTTGTATTGAGGTGCATATTTTAGCTTTCCTATTGCAGATGTATAGGCAGGGTTGACTTTTATTAATTCTATCCCATTTCTTCTTGCCAGTATTTCTATTTTTTCCAATAATCTCTTATAGCTCCATTTTTGCAGTCTTCCTCTTAATTTTGCTAACCCATCTCCTCTTTTACCTTTTGGTAGTTTCTTTAAATTCTCAATAGCTATAGCTTTATTCTCTTCCTTTGCTGTCTTTATTATCTTATGTGCTATTTGCCATTCTAAATATTGTCTTTTTTCTGAGTTTGCTTCTAATAATTCGTTTAAACTAATGCTTTGATACTTTTCTAAATTTCCGTCTTTACTTGTGAAAGCTAATGCCAAATGAAATGGGTATGCGTTTACATCTATGCCTATTATTCCATTGTCTCTTTTGATTGTAATAGGTGGTAGTTTTTCATCAATGGATATAAAAGCGTATACTTTGCCATTCTTAGTTTTTAATCTAACACTGTATGGAAACCACTGATTTGTCTGATATGCATTTTCAAGCATAAACATAAACTCTATCCATTTATCTTTCTCTCTTTTAACATCTCTAATTACTTTTGCGTAGATATACTGTCTATCTCCTGTGTTTATTCTTAAATACAATTCATCATTTATCCACTGAAATCTTAAATTCAGATTTCCTTGTTTTGTTTTATCTCCTCTTGAATACAAATTCCCTTGTCTGTTTTCTCTCCATTTTATCTTTAATTCTTTTCTTCTTTTACCTGTTAAATGATTTCTCTTTAATTGCTCAAATAATTTCCTTAAGCCAAATACAAGCTTTTTTGGGTTTTGACCTCTTTCTTTGCATGATGTGATTGTTGATTGTGCTAAAAATATAGCATCATCTGAGTATCTTGTGTTTATGTCAAATAGTTTTGATAAATACTTTTTTAAATCTTTTCTTTTTTCACCTTCTAACAATCTTTGATAAGCATATCTCATAGCAGATGAAAATCTACGCATCAAATCTAATACCGCTTCCTTGTCTTGCGTATTTTGAAATTCAAGTTGGCATTGTAGAGTTATCATTTCTCAATCTCAACCATTTCACTTTAAACTTTTTTACAGAAAATAGCAACTGTTGTGAACCTCCATTTATTAATTTCCGCAGACTTCAATAATACTTTCTTTTAAACTAACTAAGAAATAGTCAAGCTCTTCTTCTGTTGTTGATAATGGCGGCATGATTACCATTACATCACCAAGCGGTCTTATCCATATCCCTCTTTTAAGCATTGCCTTTGCCACTTTAAACCCTGTTCTTTCTCCGTATGGATAAGGCTGTTTTTTTTCTTTATCTTTTACAAGCTCAACACCGGCCATAAATCCATACTGTCTTACATCAATAACATGGTTTAACTCTAAGAATTCTTTTAGTCTTTCTTCTAATAATTTAATCTTTGGTTGTAATTTTTCTAATATTTTTTCTTCTTCAAAAAGCTGAATGTTAGCCAATGCTACGTTGCAAGCTACAGGATTTCCTGTGTACGTATGTCCATGATAAAAATGTTTAGCTTCTCCAAATTCTCCAAGAAATTCATCAAAAATTTTATCTGTTGTTAAAGTTGCTGCCAATGGTAAATATCCTCCTGTTATTCCCTTTCCAAGAGCCATTATGTCTGGTTTAACATCTTCTTTTATACATGCAAACATCTTTCCAGACCTACCGAATCCTGTTGCAACTTCATCAACAATCATTAAAATGTTGTATTCTCTACAAATTCTTTCTATTTCTTTTAAATATCCTTTTGGAAATGGTAAAATACCGGCTGCACCTTGAACGCCGGCCTCTAAAACAAAACCTGCAACTGTTTGATGATGCTTAAAAACAAACTCTTCTACTTCGTCTATCAATTTCTTTGTAGTCTCTTCTGTTAAAGCTTTTTCTCTACCGGCTAATTTTACGGCTTGTAAATAAGGAGAAGGTAGTTTATAAACATCAAAAAGGAGAGGTCTATATTTTTCATGGAAAATATTGATGCCACCAACGCTAACACTGCCTATTGTATCGCCATGATAAGCTTCACTCAATGTTATAAACTTGTTTTTTTCTTTCATTCCTTTATTATGCCAA
>NZ_ABZS01000198.1 GCF_000173615.1 Sulfurihydrogenibium yellowstonense SS-5
ACAGGGATTGGCGGAGTGCCAAAAGGTAGAGTGATTGAAATATACGGACCAGAATCTTCAGGAAAAACAACTTTAACGCTGCATATAATTGCAGAAGCACAAAAAAAAGGTGGAAGAGCGGTATTTATCGATGCAGAGCATGCTTTTGACCCAAAATATGCAAAAGCTATAGGCGTAAATCTTGATGAGCTAATAATTTCTCAGCCAGATTATGGTGAACAAGCTATAGAAATAGCAGAGACATTAGTAAGAAGTAATGCTGTAGATGTAATAGTCATAGACTCTGTGGCTGCATTGGTTCCTAAAGCGGAAATAGAAGGAGATATCGAAGATTCTAACGTAGGTCTTCATGCAAGGCTTATGTCTAAAGCTATGAGAGTACTAAAAGGAGCTGTAAATAAGAGTAATACTGCCCTTATTCTTATAAACCAAATCAGAGAAAAAGTCGGTGTTATGTTTGGAAATCCAGAGACTACAACAGGCGGTAGAGCTATCAAATTCTTCGCAGATATGAGAATGGAAGTTAGAAAAAGTGATATAAAAACCGATGGTGAAAAAGTTGGCAGTAGAGTAAAGGTTAAAGTTGTTAAAAATAAATTGGCACCCCCATTTAAAGAAGCAGAATTTGATGTTATATACGGAGAGGGGATTTCAAAGGAAGGAGAGATCCTTGACTTAGGAGAAGAGCTTGGTATAATTAAAAAAAGTGGAGCTTGGTATTCTTACAGGGATGAAAATGGCGAAGAAATAAAACTTGGTCAAGGCAAAGAAAAGGCAAGAGAATTCTTAAAACAAAATAAAGAATTAACCGAAAAGTTAGAACAGATAATTAAGGAGAGGACATTAAATGGAGCTTGATGAAATTCTTACTAAAGCTGTAAAGTTAGGAGCATCTGATATACATTTAAAAGTTGGTAGTAAGCCAAAGATCAGAATAAAAACAATTCTTCACACTTTGGAAGAGTATAACCCAGTCACTGTTGAAGATATGACAAATTTTATATCTAAAATTCTTGCAAAATCCGAAAATAAAAAAGCCGAGCTTATAAAAAACGGTGAGGTTGATATATCTTATTCTATACCAACTGTAAGCAGGTTTAGGGTAAATATTTATAGACAAAGGGGAACTTATGCTATTGCTTTAAGAGTTTTAAAACAAACATTCCAAGATTTGAAGAACTTCTTCTACCAGAAATAATAAAAAAAATAGCCGAAGAATCAAGAGGATTAGTTCTTGTTACTGGTCCAACAGGTTCAGGTAAATCCACAACTTTAGCATCTATGTTAGATTACAGAAACGAAATCTTCGAGGAAACTATCATAACAATAGAAGACCCTATTGAATACGTTTTCAGAGATAAAAAAGCATATATTGTTCAAAGAGAGGTAGATTTGGATACCCAAAGCTTTAGCACTGGCTTAAGAGCTGCTTTACGTGAGGACCCAGATGTTATTATGGTTGGTGAGATGAGAGATTTAGAAACAATTCAAACTGCTTTAAGAGCTGCAGAAACCGGACACTTCGTTTTATCCACATTACACACTCAAGACGCGAAAGACACAATTAGCAGGATAATAAACATGTTCCCCGGAGAAGAACAGAATCATTTAAGAATACTTTTAGCTGCCGTATTAAAAGCTGTTATATCTCAAAGATTGATACCAAGGAAAGATGGTAAAGGAGTTGTTCCAGCTGTTGAAGTATTAATCAATACAGGAGCAATAACAGAATGTATTATGGATCCAGATAAACTCCTTTTAATAAATGATTATATGGAAAAAGGGAAAAAAATATATGGAACACAAACCTTTGACCAATCAGTTATAGACCTTTACAATCAGGGACTTATTTCTTATAAAGATGCACTCATGTATGCTTCAAATCCATCTGACGTTGAATTAAAGATAAAGGGTATCACAACAGGAGAGGACGAAGGGTTAGATTTTGGTGGATTCACGTATTAAATCTTACGCTTTAAAACTATTATCAAAAAGAGATTACTTTGAAGAAGAGTTAAAACAAAGATTATTAAAAAAAGGCTTTGATAAAGAAAAGATAGCAGAAGTTTTAGCGTATCTAAAACAACAAAATCTTTTAAATGATGAAAAATTAAAAGAAAGACTCAAAGAGAAAAGCATCAACAAAGGTGAAAGCTCTTTAAAAATAAAACAAAAAATCTACCAGAAAACAGGGGAATTTATAGAAATTTCTGAAGATGAAGAGTTGGAATCAGCCATAAATCTTCTTAAAAGGTCGTTTAAAAAAGAAAAGACTTTTGAAAATGTGGTAAAATTTCTAAAGAACAGAGGATTTAGATACTCTGTAATTTCTAAGGCTACCAACAAATTCCTAAACGAGGAGTTATGATTTTAAGATTAACAGACCTTCCTATAAAAGAAAAAACAGTATGCACTATTGGCAACTTTGATGGGGTTCATAAAGGACACAAAGAAATCCTTGATAAGCTAAAAAACATTGCATCAGAAAATAATCTTAAAACAGTTGTAATAACATTTTATCCACATCCAAGAAAGATTTTAAACCCCCAGCAATATAAATGCTCTATTGTAAATCTTGCAACAAAGGTCCAACTTTTAAAAGAAGCAAAAATCGATTACATCTTAGTTGTAGATTTTGATAAAAACTTTTATGAAAAACAACCGGAAGATTTTTTAAATTTTTTAAAAGAAAAAATAAATTGTGAATATTTAGTTGTTGGTAAAGATTGGAGGTTTGGATACAAAAGGTCCGGAGATATAAACCTTGCAAAATCCTTAGAAGAAAAATTAGATTATAAAGTCGTCATTATAGAAGATATTACAGAGGAGAATAAAAGAATAA
>NZ_ABZS01000197.1 GCF_000173615.1 Sulfurihydrogenibium yellowstonense SS-5
TGTAGCCTGTGATAAACCTTTTATGTCGCATAGCATCCTTAGATGCAAAATGTATTAATCTTTCAATTACTTGAGCAGGACAGTTAATATTTACACAACGGTATACAGCTTCACCAGGTGGTTTAACAATTGGAGAGCCGCAAGATGGACATGTTTTTGGAAATTCTATCGGTTTTTCATTTCCTGTTCTTGCTTCCTTAATAACCATTACAACATAAGGGATAACATCTCCCGCTCTTTCTACTAAAACCGTGTCTCCTATTCTAATATCTTTTTCTCTAATAAAATCTTCATTTATCAGAGAAACAGAAGAAACGATAACACCACCTATTTCTACCGGCTCTAATTTTGCTACCGGAGTAATTGCCCCTGTTCTGCCAACCTGGAAAACAACGTTTATTATTTTTGTCGTTGCTTGTCTTGCTTTAAATTTAAATGCTATAGCCCATCTTGGATGGTGAGATGTAAAACCAAGTTTATCGTAAAGTGATATATCGTTTACTTTTATAACCATTCCGTCTATTTCGTAAGGATAGGTATCTCTTTTTCTTTGCCACTCTTCACAGTATTGGATAACTTCTTCTATTCCAATGCAAACTTTCATAACCGGATAAGGGGTTTTAAAGCCAAGTTCATGAAGCATTTTTATATTATCTGAATGTTTTTTTAAAACTGTTCCAAGTAAATTTTTACCATCTTTTTCTGCATAAGTTATATGGTAAACAAAGGCTTCTAAGTTTCTTTTTGCAACTTCGCTTGGGTCTTGAAGTCTAATGGAACCTGCGGCAGCGTTTCTTGGATTTGCAAAAAGTGGTAGTCCTTCCTCTAATCTTTCTTCATTCATTTTTTTAAATAGGTCTTTTCTTATTAAAACTTCACCTCTAATTTCAACTTTATCAATTCCATATTGAGAAAATTTAGCAGATAAGGGAATGGTTTTGATTACTTTAAGGTTATTTGTTATCTCTTCTCCAACTTCACCATCTCCTCTTGTTGCACCTCTAACAAATAAATCTTTTTCGTATATTAAAGAAATTCCTGCACCGTCAAATTTTGGCTCCACTGAGTATTCAACTTTATCAAGTCCGGTAAGCTCCCTAACTCTTCTGTCAAAATCTCTCAGGTCTGCCTCATTGTAGGAGTTATCAAGAGAAAGCATTGGTGTAAGATGTTTTACCTGTGGAAAAACTTTCGTTATCTCTGATGGAATTCTTTGAGTAGGGGAGTCTGGCGTTATTAATTCTGGATATTTATTTTCAATATCTTTAAGCAGTTTAAAAAGTTTATCGTATTCATAGTCTGAAATTACAGGCTGAGCTAAAATGTAGTATCTCCAATCATGAAATCTTATAACTTCTCTTAAATCTTCTACTATTTTTTTAGCTTCTTCTTTTGTTAACTTTTTTGCATCAAGTTTTAAAAATTCATAAGTAAGTTTTATTAGCTCTTTTTGTCTTTCGTCAGTATACATTTTACAGCCTCCTCTACTATTTTTGCTCCGCTGCTTGTTCCTATCCTATCGGCTCCCGCTTGCAAAAATTTTATAGCTGTCTCTAAATCTTTAATACCACCGGAAGCTTTAATTCTTATTCTATCTTTACTTAGATTTTTCCATAGAATTATGTCTTCAACATTAGCACCGGTAGGAGCAAATCCTGAGCTTGTTTTAATAAAGTCTGCTCCCGACTCTATAACTAATTCTAAGGCTTTTATCTTTTCTTCATTAGTTAAATATGCAGTTTCTACAATAATTTTTGTTATTGCCGGCTTTGTTTCTTTTACAATATTTTTAAGCTCTTTTAAAACATAATCAAAATCTTTTGATTTAAATACTGAGATATTCCAAACTATATCAAGCTCTTCTGCTCCATCTTCAACAGCTTTTAAGGCTTCTTTTAATTTGATTTCAGGACTACTCAGCCCAAAAGGAAAAGAGATAACACTGCAAACTTTAACTTGAGATTTTTTGAGAATTTCTCGGCAAACTTTTACATGGGAAGGGTTTACGCACAACGATGCAAAATTGTATTTTAAAGCTTCTTCACATTGATTGATTATATCTTGATATGTTAGGTTTGGCTTTAATGCAGATTGGTCTATGTATTTATTTATGTTTGATAACAAATCCATGCCATAAGTCATCCGGTTTTCCGATTTCTGGTTTTGATTGTACTTCTATTATATCTAAATCGTTATTTTGACACATCTTTATTATCTTTTCTTTCTCATCTTTAAAAATTCCTGAAATAAGCCAGTATTTTTTAAATTTGTCTTTTAAGTCTTTGAAATATTTATCAAAAATTTCCATTTGCAGGTTTGATAAAACTACATCGTAGGTCTTTGAAATGTCTTCTATACTTCCTTGCCAACAGTTTATAGAAACTCCATTTTCCCAAGCATTTATTTTACACTCTTCAACTGCTTCTCTTTCTATATCTATTGCGTCAACCTCTGCACCAAATTTAGCTGCTGCTATGGATAAAATTCCGGTTCCACATCCAACGTCAATTACTTTATCTCCTTGTGAAACATACTTTGGAATTAAAGAAAGCATTATTTGAGTTGAAGGATGAAGTCCTGTTCCAAAAGCCATGGCAATTTTTAATCTTATAGGAATTAAATCTTTTCCTTCGTATATTTCCCATTCTGGTAAGATAATAAAAGGCGGTATTTCGATCGGTTTAAAATTTTCTTTCCAGATTTCTTCCCAATTCTCTTCTTTTATATCTTCTTCTAATACTATTTTTCCGGCTCCTAAATCTTCAAAAATATTGTTTATCATAGATTTTATCTCTTCATAGGTTGAATCTTCGGAGTATATGGCAAAATAAACCTCTCTGTCATTT
>NZ_ABZS01000196.1 GCF_000173615.1 Sulfurihydrogenibium yellowstonense SS-5
CTTTTGATTTATCTGTATATATCAAACTCCCTCTCTTTACTTTCTTTATGGTTTCTCTCAGTAGTGTTTCAGCAGATACATCCTTTACTATCTCAACTTTAACTTTTCCATTTATTTCAAGAATTCCAAACACAGGAATCTTATTCTTTGCTCCTCTTCCTCTACTGCCTTTCCTTTTTCCTCCAAAATAGCTTTCATCTATTTCTACTTCTCCTGATAAAAGCTGGTCATCTTTTGAGACAAATTTGTATATACATTGTCTAAGTTTTGTGTAGATCTTGTGCGTAGTATTGTAAGCCAAATCAAGCTCTTTATGTGATTTATGAGCTGGAACTTCAAGAATGAATAGTTTTACAGCCAATATGAATTTAGAGAATGGAACTTTTAAATCTTCAAGGATACTATCTTTTCTAACACTCCATTCTTTTTTACATTTATAGCATTTGTAGAAGTTTCTTCTAATTTTACCAATGTTTTTGGCATGACAGAAAGGACAGCTATCAAATGTTTTAAGTACGCCTCTTTCTCTTAAAAATCCCTCTGCTTTTTCTTCAGATGACGCTATTTGTAGTAATTCTACTAAATTCATGTTTTACCTCCTATACTACTTGATATTATAGCATAGGTGGATTATTTTGAGTAATTACCTTCTTTTTTGTTTTGCTTTCAATAATGCAGTATTGACTTTTTTAAGACCAATGAAAAATCTATTTCCTTTTCTGGATATAAGTAAATACCGGCAGATGCAGTTATTTTTACTGTGTTGTAAATTAAATTAAATTTAGTCGAAGATATTTTATTTATAATTCTCTGTGCAATATCTAGAGGTTTTGTATTATTATCAAATTTTTTAACTAAAATTAATAATTCATCATCTCCTTTTCGAATGATTATATCTTCTTTTCTAATATTATTTTTAACAATTTTAACTACATCTTGTAGCAATAAATCTGCTATGTCTTTTCCAAAAACTTTATGAATATTTGAAAAATTATCCAAGTCCAGCAATATTACAGCAAAACTAAGTTTTTGGAATTTTTTCTATTTCAGAAATATAGTTTCTATTATAAACACCGGTTATTTTATCCATATATTTAGGTTCTATTCCATCTTTGTTTTTCTTGAATATATCTAATATCCCTATAGCATCATTATACCATATAAACATTAGTTTTAATTTAAATTAATTAAGTCTATTCTATAATTCATAATGAGTTCATGGAAACTTGTCAATAATTTCGTGTTTAGATGGAATAAATTTAGGAATTACTAAGAATTTATTATAAAAATCTCCTAATCTATTAATCCAAAGTTTAAAATATATTAAACTATTTACTCACAAAAACCTATAGCGGAGGAAAAATGAGTATTAAAACCCACAACAAGATAAATCCTAAATTTTCCGGAGAAGTTATAGAGCTTACTGAAGGAAAAACTGCAACAATCAAATTAGAAACAAACGAAGATATGCTTGCAGACGATAAAGGATTGATCCATGGAGGTTTTATATTCTCAGCGGCAGATTATTGTGCAATGGTCACAATTAACCATCCAAACGTTGTTTTAGGAAGTGCTGAAGTAAAGTTTATAAAGCCATTAAAAATAGGAGAAACAGCCTTTTTTAAAAGTGAAGTTTTAAGCACTGAAGGTAAAAAAGTTTTAGTTAAAGTAGATGGTTTTAAAAATGAAGATAAATTTTTTGAAGGAACTTTTAAATGTTATGTTTTAGATAAACATGTTTTAGAGCAATGAAGTTTTATAGTGTAAAGATGAGAGCATCGCTTAACGATAAACATGTATCGGGTGGAGAAAGGATAACATTAGAAGAAAGCATTCAAAAAGTAGTTTCAGAGCTTTTGGCAAGACCCAAAGAGTTTGATTTTATTAATATAAAAATAGAAAAAATTAATAATATTAAGTTTATCGAAAAATCTCTTGATGTAAAGACGATTAATGTAAAAAATCATAAAGAAGGGAATGAAATTGCATTAAAATTACTTGAAGAGGTCGGGATTGATAGAGAAATTGCTAAAGTGTATATAGATTTATTGCATACAGGAGCAAATCCTGATCGAGAAAACATGAGAGGGGCAATGATTATAACAAAGTCAGGCAAAAGAGTAGAAAAAGACAGATACAGAGGAGTTAGAACTACAAACGTAGATTTTTTACACCGTGAAGAAGTCAAAAAAATACTGTTAGAAAAAAAATATACAGAAAGAACCTTAGATGCCTTAGCATTGTCAACAAAAAACCTAAACCATCCGGATATAATAGCTGAATACTGTATATCAGACCAACCAGACTATACAACCGGCTACGTTGCAGTTAATAATACATATTATAGAATCAATCCGTTGAAAGAATATTCAAATCCAAAAGGTGGTAGAATATACTTTGTAAAAGATGATGCCGATATTGATGAGCTTTATAAATATTTACAGGAAGAAAGTTTTTTGATTAAAGAGGTTGGAAGTTTAGAATGAAAACCGTATTTATCCATGGATGGGGGTTTAGTAAAGAGATATTTAAAGATTACTACTATTTAGATAATAGTTTGTTTTTAGATTTGCCGTTCCATGGAGATTTTAAAGATTTTGAAAAAAATAATATTTTTGAAGATTATGTTAATTATGTTTCAAATTTGATAAATGAAAAAACTACACTTATTGGTTGGTCTCTCGGTGGCTCTGTTGCATTTTTAACAGCTTTAAAAAATCCATTTATAGAAAAGCTTGTTTTGATAGGCTTTAGTCCAAAGTTTAACGACAGCGTTCTTGGTAGTGATCCAAAAGTCATTAAAGCCTTTATGCTGAATCTAAATAATGATTTTGAAAATACAGTGTATCAGTTTAGAAAAACGGCTACGGGCGGA
>NZ_ABZS01000195.1 GCF_000173615.1 Sulfurihydrogenibium yellowstonense SS-5
AGAGCCTGTTTATACGACTTATTATTGTAAGAAACATAGAAAATTATGTAAACCAGTCTTTACTATCTCTAAATGGTGGCAATGCTATGCAGACGATACATTAAAACGATTAACAGAGTTTGACAAACTCAGGACAGATACACTTCAAATATGCCTTGCAGGTGATAGTAGAAAAATAGATATTTTTTCAGAAGTAGAAAAACAAAGTCCACGATTTGCTGAGATTCTAAAAAAACAAAAAATTAGAGGAATATTTACAAGTCCACCATACCTTGGTTTGATAGACTACCATGAACAGCATGCATATGCTTATGAAATATTTGGATTTGAGAGGAAAGATGACTTAGAAATAGGTTCTTTATCGAAAGGAATAGGAAAAAGGCAGAAAGAAGCATACATTAAAGATATAGCAGAGGTTTTAATAAACTGTAAGAAATATTTACAAGAAGACTACAATATATTTATAGTTGCAAATGATAAATATAATTTATATCCAAAAATTGCAGAACTTGCAGGTATGAAAATAGTAGACGAATTTAAAAGACCAGTGCTATGTAGAGTAGAAAAAAACAGGAATCAATTGTATTCCGAGTCGATTTTTCATCTTAAGGAGAAGTAAATGTTTTTAGATAAAAAGCAAATTGTTGAAGTCGAGAAAACAATAGAGGATAGCATAAAAAGAAAGTTAAGGGAATATGAGCCAGAAACAAATTATATGCCTTTTCATTATAGGCTTTTAGGAAAAGATAGAATAGCTTTATACTCTTTCATCCATTCATTAAATACAACCTTTGGAACATCCATTTTTGAACCAGTGGCTGAAATTCTCTCAAGAAAAAACTTTATTGAAGCACATAAACAATATCGTGTTGGTAATCTAATAAGTACTCATGCACAAGCAGAAATCCAAAAAATAATAGACGAATTAGCCTCAGGTCAAAGAAATCCTAATAAATTTGAAGAGATAGAAAGGATAAGAAAAGTAGCAAAATCAGGGAATTTGGTTAAAACAAAGGTTGTTAAAGTTGACATCCTTTTGAAAGATAAAGATGGAATGGTTCATATGTTTGATTTAAAGACGGCAAAACCAAATATATCTGAGTTTAAAACAATTAAAAGAACTTTATTGGAATGGATAGCCATATATCTACAACGAGAACCTGATGCTAAGATAAATTCTTATATTGCAATACCATATAATCCATATTATCCAAGACCTTATGAAAGATGGACTATTAAAGGAATGATTGATATAAACAACGAGCTTAAAGTAGCAGAAGAATTTTGGGATTTCTTAGGTGGAGATGGAGCTTATGAAGAATTATTAAAATGTTTTGAAAGAGTTGGAATAAAACTTAGACCAGAATTGGATCAATACTTCAGCAGGTTTAAGGATTAGCTATGAAACAAAACTTAGGACTGAAGCTTCAGCATAAGCTAAACCTTACACTTAGTTTAAAACATCAACTTAATATAATGGTGATGCCAAAGCAAGAACTTCTTCAAGAAATCATTCATGAACTTGAAGAAAATCCATTTTTAGAAGAAGAGATTCATATAAATAATGATTATCAAGAAAAACTTACAGATTTATCTGTTTCTTATGGAGAAGATGGAGAAGAGCTAAACCCGTTAAACAGACTGACTTACAAGCCATCACTTTTAAAAACCTTAGAATTTCAGATAGATTTAGAATTTGATGGCAAAGAAAAAGAGATAGCATTAGATATTATAGATAACTTAGACGAGAAAGGGTATGCTTCACAAGAAAGCTTAAACGAGATAGCATCAAAATACAATGTAGATATTGAAGCAGTAGAAAAAATAAGAAAAAAATTAATGAAGCTTGAGCCAACAGGACTCGGTGCTAAATCGTTGACAGAATTTTTAATTACAGAATATAGAGAAAAATTTGGAAGAGACAGCATAGCAGAGCAGATTATCCAAGAAGATTTAGACAAAATCAAAGATAAAGAATATTTATTAAAAAAATATCAAATCGATGAAGAATCTCTTGAAGAGATTATTTTAAATATAAAAGCATTAAGACCTTATCCGCTCTATGGATATGAAGACTTTGAAGCACATTACGTAGAGCCGGATATTTTTATATATGAAACAAACGATGAAGACCATCCTTTTGAAATAGTAATCAATGAACAAGACTTACCAAAGCTTAATTTAACGAACCAATACAAAAAAATTTTAAATAGAAAAGATATAAACGAAGAAACAAAAAAATTCTTGTATGAAAAATTGCAAAAAGCTATTGGCTTAATTAGAGGCATAGAACAAAGAAGGGAAAATCTAAGAAAATTAGTAGAAACTCTTGTAGAACATCAAAAAGATTTTTTACTCTATGGAAAAGAACGTTTAAAACCACTTACTTTAAAAGATGTGTCTCAAAAAATAGGATTACACGAATCTACAATTAGTAGAATTGTGTCAAATAAATTTGCACAAACTCCAATAGGAGTATTGCCTTTAAAAGCATTCTTCTCAAACAAAGTTAGCAAAGAAAGTGGAAATATTTCATCAGATCATGTAAAATACTTAATCCAGAATTTAATAGAAAATGAAGACCCTAAAAAACCTTTAAGCGACAATGACATAGTAAACTTACTCAAAAAAGAAGGGATTCATGTAGCAAGAAGAACAGTAACAAAGTATAGAGAAGAGTTAAATATACCCGATTCGAGAAAAAGAAAAAAAGGAGGCTAACATGCAAGTAGAACATGTCGGAAAAAACATTGAAGTTACCGATTTTATCAAAGCCTATTCAGAACATAAGCTTGAAAGACTAAAACATTACTTAAAAGATTTAGACGTAGCCCCAGACGCTGTAAGGGTAAGAATAGTTTATGATTTTGAAAAGCATAGACATAGAAACAGAGTAGATATAGATGTTT
>NZ_ABZS01000194.1 GCF_000173615.1 Sulfurihydrogenibium yellowstonense SS-5
AGAAGTGGGATAAAAGTAGGAGATTCTTCGCTTCGCTCAGAATAACATAAAGGTTGCCTTCTTCTCTAATGCTTATCAATCAACCTTTCTCTGTCATCCTAAGGCCGTAAGGCCGAAGGATCTCATTATTAATTTTTATAATTTCTTTATAATTTCTCACCCCAAGGTATTTATATAAACTATCATTAACATTATCCTAAAGTTATACCTAAATTCAAGCTCTTTTAGATAGTAGATAAAATTGTCCTTACTTACACCATGAAATTTTAGTAACCTCTCCTTTGCATAACTCCAAAATCCTTCTATGCCATTTATATACACTTTACCATTTGCAAACTTTACACTTTTATCTATTCTCTCATGCTTAAATCCATACATCACAAGACCATCATAACTTTTGAATTTATCTGTATATATCAAACTTCCTCTCTTTACTATCTTTATGGTTTCTCTCAGTAGTGTTTCAGCAAATACATCTTTTACTATCTCAACTTTGACTTTTCCATTTCTCTCAAGAATTTAAGTTTTGTGTAGATCTTGTGCGTAGTATTGTAAGCCAAATCAAGCTCTTTATGTGATTTATGAGCTGGAACTTCAAGTATGAATAGTTTTACAGCCAATATGAATTTAGAGAATGGAACTTTTAAATCTTCAAGGATACTATCTTTTCTAACACTCCATTCTTTTTTACATTTATAGCATTTGTAGAAGTTTCTTCTAATTTTACCAATGTTTTTGGCATGACAAAAAGGACAGCTATCAAATGTTTTAAGAACGCCTCTTTCTCTTAAAAATTCCTCTGCTTTTTCTTCTGATGGTGCTATCTATAGTAATTCTACTAAATTCATGTTTTACCTCCTATACTACTTGATATTATAGCATGGGTGGATTATTTTGAGCAATTAAAAAGATTTATAAATTTTAAAAAGGATATCCTTCAGCTTTACAGCATCAGGATGATAAGAAAAGATAGGCTTACAGAAGTTTTGAAAAACACTTATGAAGGTAAAGGCATCTTGCCGGCTTTTAGAGGCAAATAAGAAGACTAAAAAGTTGAGATGATAGCTCTTCCACTTTCTTTGTCATCTTGAAGACTTTAGTCCGATAACGTCAATCATTCAAGCAAAATTTTCTTCGCAGTATATAAGTATTCTAATTCTTTATTTTTATCGTTTAATTTATTAATAATTAGATCCATTTTCTCTCTTAAAATATTCGATATTATGTCTACCTTTTCCTGCAACAGCGATATTTTTTCCCTATTTTTTTCAAGCGAAGTATTATCTTGACTTAAGTAATCATTAATGTCTTTAATTAAACTTTCTAGATAATTATAAATATTTGAATCAAAATTGTTTGAATTAAGAAGAATGACTAACTTTTCAGATTCAGCTAACAAATCATCTAAACTTTTGATGATAACTCCTCCCATCCTTCTCTAACTGTATTTAAAATATTAATAACTTCACTTAAAACCTTTTCATCATTTTTCAAATTTCCAAGCATTATTTGTTTCTCACAAAAGTCATAAATTTCATGTAAATTCTGAGCTATTTCTCCACCTTTTTCAAAATCAAGTCCTGTTTTTAGAGTTAAAAGAATGTCTAATGCTTTATTTATGTGATTAATTTTTGATTTTAAATCACTGTTTTTTATACTTTCTATTGCAGCTTTTAGTTCTAATATAACCCTTTCATATCCCATAGAAATAAGCTTTGGAAGGTTTGCTGTTTCCAAGCCTGTTTTTAAATAACTTTCATATGGATTCAACTATTAATCTCCTTCTTATTTAGAGTTTTAATTGCCAAATGTTGCCTGAATTCTTGCGCTAATGTCGTTCATTTGAGCCTGTAGCATTTGCATTTTTATGAATTGATTTTTCAGAGTTTCAATCTCCATTTGCACTCTTTTTGCCTGCAAATCTATCAAGTTTTGAATATTTTGAATTTGCCTATCATAAGACTTATTGTATTGGTCTAATATGCCATTAAACTGAGTATATGGATTTAAATAGGTTGTTAAATTATTTTTAATACCATTTAAAGTATTTTGAAAGTCAATTGGATTATTAGTCAAAGCATCATTTAGCTTTGATGTATTTAAAGAAATATGTCCAGTTGTTCTATCAAAGTTTATGATATCTGCAGTAAAAAGAGGTTGTAATTGGTTGAATATTCCGTTAACAATTTGATTAAAACCATACTCACCGCTTAATTTTCCACCTTTGCCTGTTTCCTTGTTAACGATATCTACAAGCTGGTTGTAATAATTAACAATGCCGCCAAGAGCATCGGTTATTGGCTTATTATCTTTTTGAATTTGTAAAACAGTAGAACCAGTTTGAAATGCTGTAAAAGACAAACCGGGTATGTTTGTAAATGTATTAGTGTCGCTTTGCACCTGTAGTCCATTTACTGTTGCTACTGCATTTTGAGCATTTTGTATGCTTGTTAAATCTAACATAGAAACAGCATTTCCTGTATCAGAAATGGTAAATGAATTATCAGCTCCCGTTTTAGTTCCAGCTATTACTAACTTATACTGTGGATTGCTTGATGTACCAACGTTTATAATAGAGGCTTTAAAGTTACCATTATAAACACTTGCAGTTCTATTAATCTCATCTGCCAAATTTTGTAATGAGTAAGTTGAATCATAAGCAATATTATAGCTATTACCATTCATTGAAATTGTCAAAGTGCCTGGATCTAAACCCAACGGTGCGTTTTTATCAGAAAAAGAATTATTAGAAGCATAAACTTGATTTGTAGCTAATTGGGATATGTTTATATTATAGCTTCCCTCTGATACTTGAGTAGGGTCTGTTATAGATGCAGTCAGTATATTAGGATTAGATACACTCATAGATTTTGCGTTAACTGTAGCAGTGTCAGAAATGTTATTGATAGAACTTT
>NZ_ABZS01000193.1 GCF_000173615.1 Sulfurihydrogenibium yellowstonense SS-5
CAGTTATACAGCCGGGTGGTTCTATCAGGGACCAAGAAGTAATAGATGCATGCAATGAGCATGGAATTGCTATGATTTTTACAAACATGAGACACTTTAAACATTAAGGAGTAGAAGGCTTGATTTTATTAGACGGAAAATCCTTAGCTGAAAAAATAAAAAATCAAATAAAACAAGAAATAGACCAGCTAACACAAAAAGGCTATAGACCGCCTGTTTTATCTGTGATTCTTGTCGGAGAAAACCCAGCAAGTCAGATTTATGTAAATAAAAAAATTAAAGATTGTGCATCGGTAGGAATAAAATCAAAACCGTTTTTCTTACCTGAAAACATAACCCAAACAGAGCTTTTAGAGCTTATTGGAGACCTAAACGGAGATGAAGAGGTTGATGGAATTTTAGTCCAGCTTCCGCTGCCATCTCACATAAACACCCTTGAAATAATAGAAGCTATAAACCCAAACAAAGATGTTGACGGATTTCACCCTATAAACGTTGGAAAGCTTGCAACAGGAAGAAATGATGCAATACTTCCATGTACACCCTACGGAATAATGAAGCTTTTACAAGAATACAATATTGACCATTTTGGAAAAGATGTTGTAGTTGTAGGAGCAAGCAATATAGTAGGAAAACCAATGTCTTTATTATTTTTAAAAGATGAAAAATCAACTGTAACCATATGCCATAAAAATACAAAAGACTTAAAATCTCATACACTTAAAGCAGATATCTTAGTCGTAGCAGTAGGAAAGCCGAATTTAATCACTGAGGATATGGTTAAAGAAGGTGCTGTTGTTATTGATGTAGGAATTAATAGAGTTGATGGTAAAATCGTAGGAGATGTAGATTTTGAAAACGTAAAGAAAAAAGCCTACGCAATTACCCCTGTCCCCGGCGGCGTTGGCCCGATGACTGTCGCTATGCTTTTATATAATACATTAGAAATTTATAAAAAGAAATACGTCGGGTGAGAAATTCAACGAAAACATGAGATTCTTCGTCGGCTGTAGAATGACAAATAAGTCAATTGTTAACATGCTTTCCCTTTCTCTGTCATCCTCCTGAGGCCGTAAGGCCGAAGGATCTCATTTTTTGATTTTTTGACTTGAAAAGAAAAACAGGAGATTCTTCGCTTCGCTCACAATGACGAAGTTGATTTTTACAAGCAGTCTCATGAAAATATCTTACCTTTTATATCTCACACTTTTCATTTCTCATTTTCTCAAATTTTTAAAAGAGGAGATCCTTGAGACTTATGTACTCAGACTAACAGTCAAGATTGATAGATATCAGTTAAGTGTGACTTTGTAGTTCTGCAGTCTGTAAAGAATCTCCTATTTTATTTGATTTTTCGTCATATCATCTCAAAAATACAAATTTACATTTTTGATTTTCATAATCTCTTTCTTCCCACTTTATACCTTTTACTCCTGCCTCTAAACCTTTTATAAAAGCCTCTATAAATCCCCATCCGCACCAGCACACACAATGCTCAATTGGCCCAAGTCCCCTTGGTTTTAAAACTCCCTCATAAAATACACAATTACAAATATAAGCTTCATTGCTATTTCTTTCTATTATGTATGCAAAACCAAAAGCATTTAAAGATTTTTCAAGCAAATCTTCCCACTCTTCTCTTGGATGCTTTTCCATTAGAGATTTGGCAACTTCCCTTCCAAGCTGCCTGATTATTGCATATCCACCATTTTGACCAAATAAATTTTGAATTTCATCTGCAAAAGCGAAAACAATATCTTTTCCGATAGCGTTTTCTTTGTTTTTCTCGTTAACAGATTTCACTATATTATCTACAGCCTTTTCTCCAATGATAGCTTTGGTCAGGTCTATTATAGTATTGATTACTTCCTTATTTATCTCGCCTTTTATCTCTACCATGTCAATCTACCTCCGAAAATTGTTCCGTAATATTATTTACATAATTCTGTTAAGAAATTTTTAAAAGTAAATGAATATTTCTTAATTACTTTTTATAAGTGTTATAATTTTAATCATAATGGCAATTTTAGGAGGCATAAAGATGGTTGAATTTATACTTCAAAACATTTTGGCAGTAGGGCTATTATTTTTCTTAATTGTTGGTCTTGCTTTGGCATGGAATATTAAACCTATGAGGTATGGGTTAATTACTGCAATAATCATTGTTATCTCGATTGCAGGTTTGGTGAATTATGGTGGGCTTACAGTTGAAAAAATGATTGCTAAATCTGGATATATTGCTTTATTTTTGGTTTGGCTCACGGTTTTGATAGTCTTTGTAGTTGGCATGTATAAACTTTGGAAAAATTATGGAAATGGTGAAGCACAATGAAAATTTGTACATTTAATGTTAATTCTATAAAAGCACGAAAAGATTTGGTTATTGAATGGTTAAATCATAGAAATAACGATATAGATGTTTTATGTTTTCAAGAGATTAAGGTAGAAGATAAAAACTTTCCTTTTGAAGATTTTAAAAAGCTTGGTTATGTATATCAAGATATTTCTGGACAAAAAGGATATAACGGAGTTGCTACTTTATCTAAGCTTGAAATTTCTCATTATCAAAAAGGTTTAAATCACGAATACTTTGATGTTCAAAAAAGGGTTTTAATTGATAAAATCACAGAAAAAGAAATTTTCGTGATTAACACATATGCTCCACATGGAGATTTGAGAGGTGGAGAGAAATATTATTACAAATTGGATTGGTATAAGCATTTTATCAACTTTCTAAAAGAAAATTTTGATTTTGACAATCAAAAGGTAATATTACTTGGAGATTTGAATATTGCATTAGAAGATATAGATGTTTACGACCCTGTACTACTGACAGATTCAATCGGAACCATGCCAGAAGAACGAGAACTTTTAAGACAGCTTTTAAATCTTGGCTTGATAGATACATTTAGAAAC
>NZ_ABZS01000192.1 GCF_000173615.1 Sulfurihydrogenibium yellowstonense SS-5
ACGAACAGGTTAGACATCTTGGTATAGATATAGAAACAGACTGCGGTCAAAGTGTAAAAGCTGCTGCAGATGGAAGGGTTATTTATGCAGGAGATGGAATAAAAGCATTTGGAAACTTGGTAGTTATAAGACACAATAACGGATTAACAACCGTATATGGATATTTAGATGATATATCCGTTAGAGAAGGAAAGGTTGTTAATAGAGGAGATGTAATAGGTAAAGCTGGAAAGCTTAAGAATTCTGACAAATGTGGAATTTATTTTGAAGTTAGAAAAAATGTAACACCTGTAGACCCATTGAATATTTTAGAATAAAGGAGTGATAGAATGATTGAAGAATTTCCGCGAATAAAGAGATTACCACAATACGTTTTTGCTGTAGTTAATGATTTAAAGGCAAGGTTAAGAAAAGAAGGTGAAGATATAATAGACCTTGGCATGGGCAACCCTGACCTACCACCAGCACCGCATATAATAGAAAAACTTTGTGAATCAGCCAAAAAGAAAACAACCCATAGATATTCTATGTCTCAAGGAATTCCAAGATTAAGAAAAGCTATCGCAGACTTCTATAAAAAAAGATATGACGTTGATTTAGACCCGGAAAAAGAAGTTATTATGACCATTGGTTCAAAGGAAGGTTTAGCACATCTTATGCTTGCAATGCTTGAGCCGGGCGATATAGCAATGGTGCCAAGTCCAAGATATCCTATTCATTACTACGCACCGGTAATAGCAGGGGCAAGCGTTTTAACAGTTCCGCTACCTTTTGAAGGGGATGATTCTCAAAAGCAAGAGCAGTTTTTAAAAAATATTTATGAAACATATGAAGACTCTTATCCTGAAGCAAAGGTTTTAATTCTAAACTTTCCAAACAATCCAACGACAATGACAGTTGATATAGAATTTTTCAAAGAAATTGTTAAATTTGCTAAAAAGAAAAAATTATGGATTGTCCATGACCTTGCATATGGAGACTTATGCTACGATGGATATAAAGCTCCAAGCATTCTTCAAGTTGAAGGTGCAAAAGATATTGCAGTAGAAACTTACTCTTTAACAAAAGGTTTTTCAATGGCTGGTTGGAGAGTAGGATTTGTTCTTGGAAATGAAACCTTAGTATACAATCTTAAAAGAATAAAAAGTTATTTAGATTATGGAATGTTTACACCTATACAGGTTGCAAGCATCATCGCCTTGGAAGGTGATTATTCGGTTGTGGAAAAAGCAAGAGATATTTATAGTAAAAGACTCGATATTCTTGTTGATGGATTAAATAAAGCCGGCTGGAATGTACAAAAGCCGAAAGCAACCATGTTTTTATGGGCTAAAATCCCGGAAAAATTCCAACATATGGGCTCTATTGAATTTAGTAAGTTTTTATTAACAGAAGGAAAGGTAGCCGTTGCACCGGGTATTGGCTTTGGTGAACACGGGGAAGGTTATGTTAGATTTGCTGTTGTAGAAAATGAAAAACGAATAAGACAGGCGGTTTCTAACATCAAAAAATTAATGAGAAAGTAATGTTCTTGTACATTATTAAAAGACTTTATCAAATGATTCCCATTTTGCTGGGAATCACTTTTTTATCCTTTCTTATCATTCAAATGGCACCGGGTGATTACTTAGACCAGCTTAAAATGAACCCTCAAATCTCAGAAAAAACATTAAAACAGCTTGAAGAAACTTACGGATTAAACCAACCAATTTTAGTTCAATACTTTAAATGGCTTATAAATGCCATCAAATTTGACCTTGGATACTCTTTTAGCTACAACATGCCGGTTTTAGACCTAATCAAAGATAGGATAGGAAACACCCTATTTCTATCCATCACTTCCGGCGTTTTAGCATGGCTTTTGGCAGTTCCACTTGGAGTGTTGGCAGCGGTTAAACAAAATAGCATCATTGATAAAGCAGTTCAAGTTTTTTCTTTTACGTTTATGTCTCTACCCGGCTTCTTTTTGGCTTTTATTTTATTATTCTTCTCAGTTAAAACAGGAATTCTGCCAACCGGTGGAGCAGTTAGCCCAAATTACGACCAGATGAGCTTGTTTGAAAAAATCTTAGATAGGCTTTGGCATGTAAGCCTACCGGCTTTTGTTTTAGCTATAACATCTTTAGCCGGTCTTGTTAGACTAGTAAGAAGTGCTATGATAGAATCTCTTCAATCTGAGTATGTAATGTTTGCAAGGTCGAAGGGACTAAAAGAAAAGGATATAATTTTAAAACATGCTTTGAGAAATGCTTTAAATCCATTTATAACTATACTTGGATTTGAAATTGCTTCATTGCTTTCCGGTGCTGCATTGATAGAAATAATCGTAAACTGGCCTGGAATGGGAATGTTAATGCTTGACGCTGTATTATCACAGGATTTATACCTTGTGATGGGTGGTTTATACATCGGTGCAATTATGCTTATTATTGGAAATTTAATAGCTGATATTCTCCTTGCAAAGCTTGACCCAAGAATTAGAATGAGAGAAGTTGAAGGAATCTTAAAGTAATGGAGCTGCTTAAGTATATAAAGAAAAATAAATTAGCTTATTTATCCCTTTATCTGATTGGGATTTTTTACTTTTTAGCAATCTTTGCAGACTTTATAGCTCCTTATCCTTACGACATTCAGCATAGAGATACACCTTATCACCCACCTACCCAGATACATTTTTTTGACGAAAAAGGAAACTTTCATCTTAGACCTTTTGTTTATAAATACGAATTGATAGACCCAATTTCAAAAAGCTATAAAATTAACTATGATATTAAACATCCTATATACTTTTTTACCCATGGACATACTCATTACCTTCTTGGGTTTATTAAAACAGACTTACATCTTTTTGGAGTAAAGGAAGGAAGGATTTTTTTACTTGGTGCTGATAATCTTGGGAGAGACATATTTTCAAGAATACTTTATGCATCAAGG
>NZ_ABZS01000191.1 GCF_000173615.1 Sulfurihydrogenibium yellowstonense SS-5
CTAATTCTTCAGTTGATCTGTCTAATATTTTTTCAAAGTATTCTTTCTTATCCATTACTACTCCTCCTTATAGTTTTATTTAGACACAACATTATTTTAACTTCCGAGCTTTGTAAGCAGCACAACATTCCTACAATATCTGTAAGTTCAATTGGAAATATAATAAAGATGATTAAAGATGAAAGGAAGTTAAATCATGAGTATGCCAGGCAAAGAATCACAATCAACGGAAGAACTGGAGAGTTAATGGTAAAAGAAATTAAAAAGAAAACAAAGAAAGATAGATATAAAGACAAAAAACCAACAAAACCAGGAGAATTAGTACAAATAGATACTAAGCATGAATATGTAAATGGTAGAAAAGTTTATATATTTGTAGCCAAAGATGTAAAAACAAGAATCTCCTTTACTTTTGCATATGACAGGCTAAACAGTAAAAATGCGAAAGACTTTTTAGAGAAATTGATAAAAGCAATGCCATTTGAGATAAAAGGTATACAAACAGATAATGGCAGTGAATTCTTAGGCGAGTTTACCAAAGCATTAAAGAAAAAAGATATAAAACATTATTTTAACTATCCAAGATATCCAAAAGGACAAGCATATGTAGAGAGAATGAATAGGACATTACAGGATGAATTTATCATGTACTACGAAGATTATGAATTAAAAGACATTTATGAGTTTAATAAAAAGATGTTGCAATATATGTTATGGTATAACACAGAAAGACCTCATCATAGTTTAAACAAAAAATCACCTTTACAATACTTTTGTGATATTATAAATTCAAATAAATCGGAATTTTCCCAAGCTGGTATGACTTATACACCTGCTTGACAGATAGAAAATTTTTTTGTATATTTATATTAACTTTTTAATTTTTTAACTGTACCTTGGCAATTGAATAGGTTAGCCCGCACAAGCTTATTTTACGTGAAAACGTGAGACGTGAGATGTGAGACGTTAGAGATTGGTTTATCAATAATTTAGTGATTTTTAATTGACTGCTTGATGGTTTGGCGAGATGATTTATAAGTCAGTGAAGCTAAGGTATTGGTACTGTGATTTTATTTTTTGATGTTTGATTTAAGCTTGTGTAGTGATGGTTTGAAAGGGATTTTTTGAAGAGTGAATGTAAGTACTTGGTGAATTAAACTTTTTGATTTTAGATTTTTTAGTTTTTAAATTTTTGAAAATTTGAAGTTTTTTATTTTAAATTTTTTTGAGATCGGCAAGTTAAAGAGTGATATTTGCAGCGGGCTTCTGAGTTTGTGGTTTTTGAAAGTTGGTTTGTGATAGGAAGTTAAAGGATAAAATATAATAATATATTTTCTGTATATCGAGGTTTGCTGCAAAAAACTTCAACTTGCAGGTTTTTTAAAAGTTTGGTATAATGTTTCATAACTTGGCAATTGAATAGGGTTTATGCGATTTTAATCTTGATTAAAAATTTAACGGGTTACATCTGAACCGTGTGGGTTATAAAGATATGCACTGATATTGATGCTGTAGAAGTTCTTGGTGTTACATCTGAACCGTGTGGGTTATAAAGTGTAAAGGGGAAGGCTTCCTGTTTGCTGTAAACATGTTACATCTGAACCGTGTGGGTTATAAAGATCTATATAGCATCCATTATCAGTTTTTACACATATGTTACATCTGAACCGTGTGGGTTATAAAGTAATGACTCCTTAAATTCATCAATTCTTAAATCATCGTTACATCTGAACCGTGTGGGTTATAAAGATCGGAAAGGATGCGGAAGGCATTCAAGTATTTTTAGTTACATCTGAACCGTGTGGGTTATAAAGCCAAACATCACACGTAGAGGTTTATCCGCATCTACTGGTTACATCTGAACCGTGTGGGTTATAAAGCCGTGATGGCTTTTATAATTTAATCACCAAAAGAGAGTTACATCTGAACCGTGTGGGTTATAAAGAGTTGTTGGAGATGGCACAGTTAGAATGAGATTTGTTCGTTACATCTGAACCGTGTGGGTTATAAAGTGACCTCTCTTTTGCCCGGGCTTGTCCCGGGCTTTTTGTTACATCTGAACCGTGTGGGTTATAAAGGTCAGACGGGTCCTTTTTTGAAATCAAAAAGGACTTGTTACATCTGAACCGTGTGGGTTATAAAGCAAAATAATGATAACCGTCAGATGCATAAAGTTTTAAGTTACATCTGAACCGTGTGGGTTATAAAGGTCAGACGGGTCCTTTTTTGAAATCAAAAAGGACTTGTTACATCTGAACCGTGTGGGTTATAAAGGAAGAAATTAGCGAAAGGATAAAAGCACACTTAGGCGTTACATCTGAACCGTGTGGGTTAGAAAGCTTTTAAAGGAACTTTTTCGATCACTATTTCTGATGCGTTACATCTGAACCGTGTGGGTTAGAAAGTAGATTGCGTTCCTAATGCTTTTATACTCTCTTAAGTTACATCTGAACCGTGTGGGTTAGAAAGTTTTCTAAAAGCATCTCTCTCTAACCAACCAGCAAGGTTACATCTGAACCGTGTGGGTTAGAAAGCTTCGTATCCTAAGATGCACTCTTCTGTTAGTACTTCGGTTACATCTGAACCGTGTGGGTTAGAAAGATCGTATTCGGCCATTTATTCATACCCCAATTCTTTGTTACATCTGAACCGTGTGGGTTAGAAAGGCTTTTTTTGATTTAAATATTACCTTTCTTGCACGCCGTTACATCTGAACCGTGTGGGTTAGAAAGTTGATAAACAACCTTGCACCCTTCTTAATATACACCTGGTTACATCTGAACCGTGTGGGTTAGAAAGTCTGATAAATAAGCATAAATTTTAGCATTTTCAGTTGTTACATCTGAACCGTGTGGGTTAGAAAGGATTATATGGATCGAACTTGTCAATGGGCGTGATTGTGTTACATCTGAACCGTGTGGGTTAGAAAGTTTATAAGACTGATTAAACAAGCACAGATTTCACAGATTACATCTGAACCGTGTGGGTTAGAAAGTTCTTTTGAGTATTGATAAAATATTTGAGGTGTTAGAGTTA
>NZ_ABZS01000190.1 GCF_000173615.1 Sulfurihydrogenibium yellowstonense SS-5
TTATAAGTGGCATTGCATATTTGCTTATTAATTATTTATTGAAAGAAGATACAACGATTTTGTTTGTTAATATTGCTAGGAGAAAGCTTAAAGTTTAAATTTGAAATCATGCTACCTAAATTATATGACACATCTCATCAGTCTGACACAAAACTGGCCTCTTATTACCTATCCAAATTTCCTGTAAAATCATTAACGATTTTAGTGGATAAATCTTATAAAAGATTTTATTGCTTTTGTCTGTCCTTAGACTCCAAACCGAAGGAACTTCTATTTTGTAGTTATTTGAAAGAAATAAAGAGAAAAAGATAGAATCTTTGCTGTAGTCGTAAACAAACAACACTGAGAGCTTTTGCAAGCAATTAATAAGCTATGGGTCTTATGATTTTCCCAAACTGGTATGACTTATACAAACACTTGAACAAAAGTCTTAAATGATGTATAATATATATCTCTATTGTGAGTCGCTAGCTCAGTCGGTAGAGCACCGGTCTTTTAAACCGGTGGTCCTGGGTTCGATTCCCAGGCGACTCACTTCTGAATATGGCCCCATCGTCTAGCCCGGCCTAGGACACCGGCCTTTCACGCCGGCGACACGGGTTCGAATCCCGTTGGGGTCATTCCTTTAAAACCTACAATAAAATAACATGGTCGGTTAGCTCAGTTGGCAGAGCACCTGCTCGACACGCAGGGGGTCATAGGTTCAAGTCCTATACCGACCACTTCTCTTCTTTTTTTAATATTGTCTAATGGCAAGAATTTTGAATATGCAAACGGAGATCTAGAAGCTTGTAATCCAACTATTGAAGAGACGGTTGATGGAGAATAATTACCAATATCTTATTCTTCCAGTGTCTATATGTACGAAATTTGAAGATGGGTAATATCCTACACCACCAGCTTTAAGGGATATTGCCACATCTCTTAAAATGTGTAATGGAACTCCAGAAATATTTATATCAATTGCTTTTCCTTGCATGTGCAAGCTATTTTTTGCAACCCCAGAACTTATTTCTCTAAGAAGATTGTTTGTTTTTGGAGATCTGTATCCAGAAATGATATGTATGGGTCTATTGTTTAATTCTAAAGTTTTTCTTAATATGTAAAGTGTATCTATTAATTTTATATCAATTTCAGCAATTTCATTTGTTCTAAAATCTCTTAAAGTATAAAAAATTTTCTTTAAACCTGCCTTATTGTACCGTCCATTTTCTTAAAATGTCTCCTTTAAAAATTCTCCGGTTTGCGTGTTATAGAAATAAAGCGTTCTTTCTTGGAAATAACTATTAACGATACTACCAAAATATTTTGGAACCAATCCATAAATGCCTGTAATTAAGCCAAATTTTAAAAAATCTCTTCTATTCATCGATACCAAGCATTATATTTAAGATCTTTATATCAAAATTATACAAATCTTCGTAAAAATATATTGTATCATTTTTAACTAATGCCGTGAAATAAAAAATATAAACATAAATATCTTTACAAGGAGTCAAACCTATCGTTTTATTACTATCTATATAGTTCAATATTTCACTTTTATCTTTGTTTAATATATACGAAGTTAAAGACAGAGGGTCATTGACTCTTATACAACCAGAACTAAATGCTCTTTTTTTATGTTTGAACAATTCTTTGAATGGGGTATCATGTAAATAAACTTGAAATGGGTTTGAAAATGTTATTTTTATTCTTCCTAAAAAGTTTTTATTACCGGGACTTTGTATCAAAGTAAAGCCAAAGTTGTTCTCATTGTATTCCCACCAATTTATCTTTTTATAGTCAACTTCTTGACCGTTATAAAAAACTTTAAAACTAAAATCTTCTAAAAATCTTGGATTAGACTTTATCTTCTTAAGAATATCCTTTGCTGCAATTTTCTTCGGTACATACCAATATGGATTAATTGTAATTTTTTCGATTTTACCGTAGTATATAGGTGTTGGTCTAAAATCCTCTTCATAATTTTTTCCAACAATAACCTCTGTGCTTAGTATCTCTGTATTATCTTCATAATATTTTAGTTCAAATGAAGGAATGTTAACCTCTATCCTACTCTCAGCCAAATTTTCAGGTAGCCATCTGTATTTTTCCATGTTGATTTTAATAATATCAATCAATTCATTAAGAGGCCTATTTAGTTCGTTTAATGTTTTGACACCTATTACTCCATCTGCTTCTAAATTTCTACTTTCTTGAAATCTTTTTACCGATTCTAAAAGTTCATCGTCATATATATAAGAATTTGTGTTTCCGTCATAAAAACCATAGATATACAATAGTTGTCTTAATTTTTTAACTTCTTTATCTTTCATTTTTGGTTTTAATTTTTTATTTATCTTTGGTAAAGATGGATATAATGCCATGATTTCATAGTATTTAGATAAGTATTGTCTTAATGTCAAATAACCTTCGTGATTTGGTTGACAGAGTTGAGGTAAGTTTTCTAATTGATTTTCTTTGATAATAGTTGCAAGTTCTTTATATTTGTTAAATTTTTTCTTTGGTAAGTTCCAAGTTTCAAAAATATCCTTAGGGTCTATAGTTCCATTATAAAGGTCTAAGCAAATTTTTAAAGTAAGCTTTGAAAGCTCAATCTCATCTTTTACAGGATTTCTGCTTAAGAAGAAGTTATAGTTTGATGGATTTAAACCTTCCTTATCTAAGTTTTCTATTAGATTTCTAAGTTTTTCAGTTTTTTCTTCAAAACTATCATTTATCCAAATCGGTAAAAAATCAGTAGATTGATATAAACTTTTTAAACCTTTATCGTTCTTTAAGTAAATTTTTAAATCAACCGAACCGGCAGAATAAACCTTTCCGGCACTACATATAAGCAGTAGTAAAGTTTTAATTAATATTAATCTTTTTAAGACCACAATTTATTATGCATTTTCTTTAACTTTTTCTTTTTTTATTACTTCTGCTTCTATCTCCTTAGGTGTGATAACTTTTTCGTCCTCTTTTTTCTCTTCGCCAGATATAGCCGACTTAAAGCTTCTGATTCCTTCACCTAAGCCTCTTCCAATCTCAGGCAACTTTTTTGCACCAAATAGTAAAACTATGATTCCAA
>NZ_ABZS01000189.1 GCF_000173615.1 Sulfurihydrogenibium yellowstonense SS-5
ACATGGTACATAAAAAAATATTCAAGGAGGTTGACATGACAAGAGAAGAAGCAATTAAAAAATTATTAGAGACAGATGAAGAATTTAAGCAAATGTATGAAGAGCATCATGAATTAGAATGGAAAGTTCAAAAGCTTGAAAAACATTTTCCACCAGACCCAGAAATTGAAGCTGAGGAAGAAAGATTAAAAAGAAGAAAGCTTTATTTAAAGGATATGATGGAATTAAAAATTAAAGAATTCTTATCAAAAACTCAATGATAACACTTACACAATGGCAGGCTTTCGAGCTTGCCCTTTTCATAAATTTAATCTCAAGGTATAGTCACATTAGATTTTGTTCTATATTTCAGGTGATGAATTAGGTAAAAGTAGGAGATTCTTGGCCGACTGCATAATGACAACTTTACATTCGTAAGGGCGATTCATGGATAGCTTCCACACTCACCTTATCATACTGAAACTGTAAGCCGAAGGATCTCTTTTTTTTGACTTGAAAAGAAAAACCATGAGATTCTTCCTTTGCTCATAATGACAATTTGGATTTTTGGAACAGTCTCCATTTATGAATTGATTTGTACTAAAATTTATGAACTGTATGGTATTTGCCAATTTTTTCAAATCTCTCAGTTTGGAATCTTTAATAAAAAGGGAAGTTAGCCGGTGGCCAACTTCCAAAATTCTTGCAGGAGGCTGTTCTTGAAGAAAAAGCACAGCAGGAGCTGTAAGCGATATTAAAAATTTATGCCAATTTTCTATTATGTAAATACAAACGCTTTTATATTTTACTGTCCAAAAAAGAACAAATGACTGTCCAATTTGGAACAAGAGAGGTGAGATTTTGGAGTCTTTGTCTAAAAAATATTTCAAATAAATGTTAGGTGAGAAATTCAGTAAAAGTATGAGATTCTTCGCCGGCTGTAGAATGGTGATGTGGATTTTTGCAAGCAGCTTTAAGAATTGTTAATTTATCACTTATTTACTCAATCTTACTGCTAATTAAAACACCATCTCTTAAAGGAATTAAAATACTAAAAAACTCTCTACTTTTAAACATGTACTCATTAAATTCTTTAATTTTTGCTGTTTTGTCATCAGGATTATCCTGTGCAACTTTGCCATACCATAGCGTATTGTCAGCGATAACTAAACTACCAACTTTAAGATTGTCTTTTAATCTTAAAATAGCTTCAAGATATTTCGTTTTCTCTAAATCTAGAAATAAAATATCAATATCTTTATACTCTTTTGCTATTTCAATAGCATTTCCTACTCTAAAGTCTGCTTTATCCAACAAACCCAATCTTTCAAAATAAGATTTTGCCATAGACAGGTTTTTTTCTTGATAGTCTGTCAGTACTACCTTTCCGTAATTCATAGCTTTTGCAAAATAATAAGCAGAATATCCATAGCCAGAACCAAGCTCTATAACTAATTTTGGATTTTTTAATTTTGTGATTAGATAAATTAGTCTTCCAACTGTTCTATCAATGATAGGGAAGTCATTTTTATGGGCATAGTCTTCCATTTCTTTTAAGATTTCTTCATCTTCAATGAAGGCAATTCTGTTTAACTGTTCTATGTAAGCTTCTACTTGCGAATTTAGTATATTCATAGGCTAAATTTTAGCATATATTATATGATGTTATAATATTTTTAATCATATTTTTGGAGTAAAGATGGTTATATTTTCAACAGGTTTTAACTACAAAACAGCACCGGTAGAGATTAGAGAGAAGTTAGCCATAACAGAAAACAATTACGGCTCAATTCTTGAAAAATTAAATTCTATTGAAGATGTATATGAAATCTGTGTAATTTCTACCTGCAACAGAGTTGAGCTTTACGGAGTATCTAACGATAATGTAGAAAAAGTAAAAGAAGAGATTTTAAGAATTCTATCTCAGTATTCTACTGTTCCTGTCAGTACTTTAAAAGATTATTTATTTTTCTATACAAACAAAGAAGCAATCAGACATATATTTAGAGTTTCTTCAAGCTTAGATTCTATGGTGATAGGCGAACCACAGATTGTTTGTCAATTTAAAGATTCGTTTACAAAGGCAAAAGAGTATAAAGCTGTCCGTCATATTCTTACAAGACTATTTGATAAAGCTTTAAACGTATCAAAAAAAATCAGAACTTCTACCGGGATATCAAGAAGGGCTGTATCTATAAGCTATGCGGCTGTTTTACTTGCAAAGAAAATTTTTGGAGATTTGAAAGATAAAAATGTGCTTATAATTGGTGCCGGCGAGATGGCTGAGCTTGCAGCTAAGCATCTTCATTCTCTAAATGTAAAACATATTTTTGTATCAAACAGAACATTTGAAAAAGCTGTTGAACTTGCAGATAAATTCAGCGGAAGTGCAATTAGATTTGAAAAAATCCAAGAATTTTTACCGGAGGCAGATATTATAATCGTTTCAACAGGTGCAAAGGAACCAATTCTAAAAAAAGAAGATGTTAAAAGAGCAATAAAAAGCAGAAAAGACCCACTTTTTATAATAGATATCTCTGTGCCAAGAAACGTTGAAGAGAGCGTTAACGAGCTTGAGGGTGTTTATTTATACAACATTGACGATTTAAAACAGGTAGTAAATTCAAACTTAGAAGAAAGAAAGATGGAAGCTCAAAGAGCCGAATTTATAATCGACGAAGAAGTAGAGAAGTTTGTCAAATGGTTAAATACTCTAAAAGTTAGCCCTATTATTTCAAGTGTGAGAGATTATGCAGATAAGCTTAGACAACAGCAGTTAGAAAAATTATTTAAACAAATGCCTTACCTAAATGAAAAAGAAAGGGAAACCATTGATTTGGCAATGAGGTCTTTGATAAATAAACTACTTCACAGGCCAACTATGTATATCAAAGATAAAGCTGCAAAAGAAAGAAACACAGAAGTGGTAAAAATTTTTGAAGATATGTTTAGCTCTAAATGGGATTTAAGAAAAAAAAGCAAGAGTTTAGAGGAGATAGAAGATATTGTTAGAGAAGAGCAGTAGAATTTTCTTATTAATCTTGATTTTTCTTGTCATTTCTTACATTTTTAATCAAATTAACGACTATATAGAAAGAGAAA
>NZ_ABZS01000188.1 GCF_000173615.1 Sulfurihydrogenibium yellowstonense SS-5
ATGATATCGTTATTTTTGTAAAAAATGAAAACATTTTATTCGCCGGAGACTTAGTATATCTAAACAGAATTCCATTTGCAGGAGATAGAGGCTCTTCTGTTAAAAATTGGCTTAACGTCTTAAAAGATTTAGAAAAACTTAACCCAAAAATAATTCTTGGTGGACACAATGAACCAATGGACAAAAAAGCTATAGAGTTTACTTATAACTATCTATCTTACACGAGAGATACAGTGAAAAAATTAAAAGATGAAGGCAAAGGACTTGATGAAATAAAAGCATACATAAACCAAAGCTCACCATACAAAAATTATGTTATGTATGATGTTTTTAACGATGCAAACGTTTATAAAATTTTCAACGACTTAGACTTAGAAGACTTCCAATAGAGGTGAAAGCCATGATAAAAAAAGTTTTAGTCTTGATTTTATTAATTTTTAGTTTTTCTATAGCTGAGGAAAACCCAAAAGCTGTTATCAACCTTACAACAGGAGATTTAAAAAAGTTTAAAATGTATCTTTTGAGCGGACTTGCAAATTCAGCCGAGTACTACAAAAACCAGTTAAGAGATTTAAAGGTAGTTGTAATCATCCATGGAGATGCGTACAAATTCTTTATAAAAGACTTACAAAATTCACCATACAAAGATGACAAAGAACTTTTAGAAAATCAAAAAGATATAGAATCAAGGTTAAGTTATTTGGCTACCAACTACGGCGTAAAGTTTCAAATGTGTGAGCAAGGAATGAAAGGCAAAAAAATAGACCCAAAGACTCTGTATAATTTCGTAGAGCTAATCCCAAACGCATTTATAGGACTGGTTGATTGGCAGAACAAAGGATACGCTTACATTCCTATACACTAAATACTTTGATATAATTAATTACAAAATTATAGGAGGTTTAACTGATGAAAGTTTTAAAAGCAATTTTGTTGGCTGTTATTCTGTCATTCTCGGCAGTTTTTGCATGGCAGCCATCGACAGAGGGTTCAGGTAATGGATTGGTTATTTACAAAATTGAAGGCGACCCTGCAGATATTATGATCGCACTAAAAGGAAATCTTGAAGCTAATCAAATCATCTTAGTAACAACAACAGACCCAGCAGCACCACTTTCAAACAACATTAAGTTATTCCCAGACTATAAAAAATTAAAAGTTGATTATATCCAAAACTTTCTTGTTACAAGCATGACAACGCTGTATAAAATCTTTACAAACGACCCAAACGCAATGGTTTTATCTCCATTTGTGATTACAGTTTACCAACTTGAAGGCGATAAATATACTTATATCGTAAGAACTAAACCATCACTTCTTTTAGATGGTACAAAGTACCCGGAAGCAAAGGCTGCAGTAGAAGAACTTGAAAACAGGATTGATAAATCTATAAAAGACTTAATGTAAAAATAATTTGAAAGGTGAGGCTATTGCTAACTCACCTTTTTCTTTAAAATAAATCGTTCTGCACTTTAAAAATTCTTAATATTTAATAAAATATCCTTTTGTATACCTTGAGGAGAAATTAGGGATTTTTATAAAATTTAAAAAGGAGGGCCTTCGGACTTACGTCCTTAGAATGATGGACAAAAGTGAGGCTGTTCCAAAAATCCAAATTGTCATTCTGAGCGAAGCGAAGAATCTCTACCTCTTATCTTCTCACCATTTTTAAAAAAAGAGATCCTTCGGACCTACGTCTTCAGGATGATGGACAAAATTAAACTCATTTTACACACATCATGCAACTTACAGGAATTAAAGCACCTACCCTCTCTTTAAAGCATTCTTTTTGAAATATTCTTATGATAGAATAAATTTTTGTTTATAGATGTATTTAGGAGATGTAAATGGCTTACGTGATAGATTATGAGCTTTTAGAGAAGTTAGAGGAAAAAGTAGGAAAAGAGGAAGCTAAAAAGATTGCTCAAACGATTGAGCTTATTTATAATGAGCTTGATAAAAAATCAGAAAGCTTAGCACAGCAGAAAAAGCTTGAGCTTAAAGATGAACTGACGAAGGAGCTTGCTACAAAGGCTGATATTGATATTGTATATCAAAAATTAGAATTATTAAAAACAGAATTAGAATCTAAGATAGAAATAAGTCATAAAGAGCTTGAAGCTAAGATAGACAAAGAAGTGTTAAAATTGCAAAATGATATACAGAAGCTTGATAAAAAGTTTACAATTATGTTTATAGTTTTGGCTTTTTTAATCATCTTCATAAACAAAGATGCGGTAGAGTTGATAATCAAACTTTTACCGTTTGCCAAGTAAGGAGTTACAAATGGCTTACGTGATAGATTATGAGCTTTTAGAGAAGCTAGAGGAAAAAGTAGGTAAAGAAGAGGCTAAAAAGATTGCTCAAACGATTGAGCTGATTTATAACGAGCTTGATAAAAAATCAGAGAGCTTAGCACAGCAGAAAAAGCTTGAGCTTAAAGATGAACTTACTAAAGAACTTGCTACAAAGGCTGATTTAATCTTAGTTAAAACTGAGCTTGAAGCTAAGATAGACAAAGAAGTGTTAAAATTGCAAAATGATATACAGAAGCTTGATAAAAAGTTTACAATTATGTTTATAGTTTTGGCTTTTTTAATCATCTTCATAAACAAAGATGCGGTAGAGTTGATAATCAAACTTTTACCGTTTGCCAAGTAAGGAGTTACAAATGGCTTACGTGATAGATTATGAGCTTTTAGAGAAGCTAGAGGAAAAAGTAGGAAAAGAAGAGGCTAAAAAGATTGCTCAAACGATTGAGCTGATTTATAACGAGCTTGATAAAAAATCAGAGAGCTTAGCACAGCAGAAAAAGCTTGAGCTTAAAGATGAACTTACTAAAGAACTTGCTACAAAGGCTGATTTAATCTTAGTTAAAACTGAGCTTGAAGCTAAGATAGACAAAGAAGTGTTAAAATTGCAAAATGATATACAGAAGCTTGATAAAAAGTTTACAATTATGTTTATCGTTTTGGCTTTTTTAATCATCTTCATAAACAAAGATGCGGTAGAGTTGATAATCAAACTTTTACCGTTTGCCAAGTAAGAGTTACAAATGGCTTACGTGATAGATTATGAGCTTTTAGAGAAGCTAGAGGAAAAAGTAGGTAAAGAA
>NZ_ABZS01000187.1 GCF_000173615.1 Sulfurihydrogenibium yellowstonense SS-5
GACGTCAACGGTGTTCTTCCTGTCTCCGCCAATATGGCAAAAAGAATAACAATAAACGCAATTGGCTGATACCAGATAAACGCACCAAAAAATCCATCTTGAGCGTATACTATCTCTTTAAGAGAGAAAGAGCCAGCCATCATAATTGGTCCAACCATAGCAAATCCAAGGGCAACCTCATAACCTATTAAAACAGCAGCCTTTCTAAGACCACCTATCATTGGATATTTACTATTTGAAGCCCAACCTGCAAAGATGACTCCATAAATGCTTATACTACCAAATGCAAGGGCAAGGATTAATCCTATGTTTAGGTCTGTAATATATGGCTTTATTTCAAATCCAAAGATCTGTATAGGCTCGCCAAATGGAATAACAGCAAGTATCATGATAGCTGGAACGAATGCCATAAGTGAAGCAAGATAAAATAAAACTTTGTCAACATTATTTGGGACTAAATCTTCTTTTGTTAAAACTTTAAGAGCATCTGCTATTGGCTGAAGAAGTCCATGAAATCCTACATGGAGAGGTCCGGGTCTTTGCTGAACATGACCTGCAAACTTTCTTTCAATAAGAGTTAAATATGCTGCTGCTAAAAACATTCCAACAACAAAGACAAGAGATTTAACCGTTAGGCCTATTATCGTTCCAAGCATCTCCATATGCAAAACCTCTTCCTTGTATTTTATTAAATTATATTAACACATTACAACATAAAATTAAACACTGTTTTATTTTAAAAAGTCAAAAATTTATTTAAGGTTTTGATGAATAACTTTTAATCGTTGTTAAGATGTGGAATTATTCAGTTAATCTTTTTTTAAATACTTTTTGAGAGCTATAAGAGAAAGTAAGGGCGTTCAAAAATTTTTGTAAATTTGTCTTTCCCTGTCATCCAGCAGCGAAGTGAAGGATCTCACTTTATAACGCTTTTTTTGAAAACAAGGAGATTCTTCGCCGGCTGCAGAATGACAAACAAGGCTTCCACTCCTATAATGCCAATCAGTCAACCTTTCCTTGTTATTCTGAGGACAAAGTCCGAAGGATCTCCTTCTCGATTTATACTATTACCTATCCGTTTCACCAACAACCGGGTCTATACTTCCAAGCAGAGCAACTGCGTCAGCTACTGTTCTTCCCTTTATCAGCTCTGGAAAGATTTGAAGATTATAAAATGCACCGGACCTTATTCTTAATCTGTAAGGTTTGCCTTCACCTTTGCTTACGATATAAAAACCAAGCTCACCTCTTGGATTTTCTCCAGAGACATAAACCTCCCCAACCGGTGCTTTTTCTCCATAAATTCTCAATGTAAAATCTTTAACCATAGATTCTATGGACTGATAAACCTCATTCAACGTCGGAAGTACATAAGGATTCTCTGTTGCTACATATTTATCATTTTTTAGTTTTTCTAACTTATCTACACACTGCTGAACTATCCTCAAACTTTGCTTCATCTCTTCCATTCTGATTAAATATCTATCATAAGCATCACCAACTGTTCCAAGAGGAATTTCAAAATCAACATCGGCGTATGCATCTGTTGGTTGGATATACCTAATATCGTAAGGAACGCCGGCACTTTTTGCCATTACACCAGTAAGTCCATACTGATAAACATCTTCTTTGCTTACTATTCCGACATCTTTATTCCTTCTTATCCAAATTCTATTTTTAGTTAGAAGGTCTTCATAATCTTTAACTCTTGATGGGAAATCTTTAATAAAATGCTTGATTACATCCAGTGCGTCTTCTGGTAGGTCATATCTAACACCACCTATCCTTAAAAAGGAGGAGTTTAGTCTTATGCCTGCTATTCCTTCTATAATATCCATTAATTTTTCTCTTTCTCTAAATGTATATAAAAACATTGTCAAAGCACCAAGGTCAAGGGCAGTTGTACCAAGCCAAAGCAGATGACTATTAATTCTTTGAAGTTCAGCCAGCATGGTTCTAATCCATTTAGCTTTCTCCGGCGGCTGAACTCCAAGAAGTTTCTCAACTGCATTAACATAGGCTATATTTGAACATAAAGCCGAGATATAGTCCATTCTGTCTGTATATGGGATTATCTGCGTATATGTAAGGTCTTCTGAAAGTTTTTCAATTCCTCTGTGAAGTTGTCCAAGAATAATATCACATTCTCTTATTGTCTCACCTTCTAAATCAAATAAGAACCAAATTGTCCCGTGAGTTCCGGGATGAAGTGGCCCCCAGTTTAAAACTATTTGATTTTTTTTACTGATTCTTTTTCTCTCTGTTATTTCTAAGTCTTCAAGCGTTGGTACAGCGGTATGGTATGGGTCATAGTCATGACTGGGAATATTTTTTCCTTCATTTAAAGATGGTAGATATGTGTCTTTAATTCCTTCTTTTGGAAAATCTTTTCTGAGTGGATAGTATGGATAAGTTTCCCATAAAAACATTCTTACCAAATTGTCATGACCATCAAACTTAATACCAAACATATCATAGGCTTCTCTTTCAGCCCATTTGGCACCTTTCCAAAGATTTATTAAAGATGGCAGAGTATCATCAGTCCAAGTTTTGACTATGATTCTTTCGCTGTATTCTGGAGAGTAAAGGATGTAAACCGCTTGAAATCTTGGGCTGTGATATGGATAATCTACGACTGTAAAGTCGATAAACATCTTAAATGAAAAGTCTGGGTCCTCTTTTAGAAATCTCAAAAGATTGATTAAATTATCTTTTTCTATTTCTACCCATACATTGTCTTTATAACTGCCAATTTTAACATTAAAAACAGAGTTTATCCTTTTAGCTTTATCTAAGGTTATCCATGTCAAAATAATTCCCTGCTATTTAGAGATAGGCTTTGATTCTTGAGGAATTTTTATAGGAATTTCTGTAAGCTCTTTTCCTTCTTTTTTTGCTTTTATCTTTTTCTGTAGCTCTAATATTCCCCAAAGTAAAGCCTGTGGCGTTGGCGGACAGCCTGGAATATAAACATCTACAGGAATTATTCTATCTACTCCTTGTAATGTTGAATATGTAGGAAATGGTCCACCACCAGATGCACAACCACCCATAGATATAACCCATTTTGGGTCTGGCATTTGCTCATATATAAGTCTAAGCATAGGAGCAACTTT
>NZ_ABZS01000186.1 GCF_000173615.1 Sulfurihydrogenibium yellowstonense SS-5
TTATTCTCTCATCGTAAGTTCTTGCTATTTCGTTTGCTCTTTCAAGAATGTCTTTTTTCTTTTTTAATTCAAACTCATCCGGGTCTATCAAGACATTTGTGTATGCTTTGTAGTGTGCTTTTCCAACGGCTATTCTTCCCTCTCCTTCTGCCTTTGCTAAGGATTTAGCAATTTCCATCATGTTTTGGAAAGTAATCTCTGATGTATAGCCATAGTAGGTTTTAAGGTTTTTTATCAGTCTTATCCCAACGCCTACGTCTATCCCTTTTGAAATTCTTTCTATTTTGTTGTCTTCAAGATTTAAGGTTAAGCTTTTTAAATTTTCAAAATAAATCTCTCCAAACTCTCCACCATCTGCCATTAAAGCCGTTAATATGTACGGTGCTTTTGACATAACCAATTCTTTATACATGCTTCACTCCTTTTATAGTCCTAAAATAAATGCCACTTCCTCTGGCGTTTTACCTTCTAATAAATATTGTAAAGCATTTAATCCTTTCTCATCTAAAGAAATATATAATGCATCTGTACCATTTTTAAACGGAACAACAAGAACCGGAACTCTCCATGCTTGGATAAATCTCTGCCAATCCGATGAAAATCCTGTCAAAAGCAGTTTTGCTTCTGTGGTTTTTCCTAAAAGATAATTTACTAAAGCCAACATATACCTACCTTCTGGAACTTTACTTGCAGATTTTGCCAACTCCCTCCTTGCATCTTTGAGATTTCCATCAATATAACAATTAAATCCATGCACAAACGCTTTCTCTTCTTCTAGCATGTCTAAATAAAACTCAAAAGGTATTTCCATGTATGTTTCTATTTTTCATATTTATGTAATTTTTTTATATTTTAGCTTAATTTGGCAGCTAAACAAGATGATAAAGATTATATGATGATGTAAAACTTTGAGTGAGAAACTTAATAAAAATAGGAGATTATCCGCACGGCTTCAGAATGGGAAATAATGTCAACATTTCTCTAATGCTTATCAACCAATCTTTTCCTGTCATCCTGGGCTTTAGTCTGAAGGATTTTCTCTTTTATTGTCATTTGAAAAGAAAAGCAGTAAAAATTAGATTCTTCGTCGGCTGTAGAACGACACCATTGGGTCATTTTTTATCATCCTGAGGCCGTAAGGCCGAAGGGTCTCATTTTTAAATTTTGTAAAAACCGCTGATTTCTCGCTCCAAAGTATCTTAAAATATTACTTACCTATATTCAAAATCGTTTGCATTAATTCATCAGTAACGGTAATTATTCTTGCAGCAGCTTGGTATGACCTTTGAAGTTTAGTTAGATTAATCAACTCTTCATCCATATTAACACCGGTTAAGCTTTTCATCTTTTCTGTTATGGCATCATATAGAAATTGGTTATTTTCCATCTGTGTTTTTATCCTTGAACTTTCAGACGAGATAATAGCAACAAGTTGTGAGTTGTAATACTCTGAAAATTTACTATTTTTGATGATGTCATAATTGTTTGGGTCGTTAAGACTTGATTTTAAAGCTGTTTCTTCAGTAGATGTAAGTACGCCGCCAATGCTATCTTTTAAAGCTAAAAGATTTTTACCGTTTGTATTATCTGAATTTAAATATGCGGTATTTGTAGCCAACGCAACTTGCTTAGGGTCTTCTATAGCTACAATGATATTAGATGCATCTATTTTAGACAGTGAAGAATTTGGGTCAATTCCAAAGAAATTTAAACCGGTGCTACCGTCCAATCCATAGCCCTGACTGTGAACTTTATTAAACACGTTTGCTAAAACAGTTGCAAAGTCATTTAATCTATTCAGCTGTCCATTGATTGCATCTATTGCTTTTAAATTACCACCAAGCTCTCCATTTTGTATCTCTTTTGTTATATCGTTTGTATTATTCCATTTTATAACAGCATTTCCATTGGAATCTGTTTCAAACTGAAGCTGTGTATTTGTTATACCAACTACCAAGCCAAAACCTTTAGCGGTAAATACATTAACAGTGTTATCTTCATTAAACACAACTTTTGTGTCTATTAAATTACTTAATTGAGTTATTAATCTATCCCTTTCGTTTAGATACTCGTTGCTAGATTCAACATCAAGAGTTTTTGTCTTTATAAGATTATTTAACTTTGCTAACTGCTCGGTAATTTGATTGATTTGATTAATTTGGTCCCTTACTTTTAAAACTGTTTGTTGTTTTAAGTCTTCAAGTGCTTTATCACTGCTTCTTATTTTTCCAACTAAAACCTTAGCATTTGCTATAAATTGAGACCTTGTAGCCAAATCGTCAGGTTTTATAAGCATATCGTTTATGGAGTTAAAAAATGTATTTAGTGCATCAGAAAATCCACTGCCAAGTGCATCGTTAAACACATCTTCTATGTTATTAAGTATGCCACTATAACTTTTATCAGAATTTACGCTTTGATTCAAAGAAATAGACCTGTTAAATAATGATTGGTCAAAAGCTCTGATTATTTTATTTAGATATACTCCGCTTTTTGGTAAATCTTGAAAAACCGGCGTTTCTTTATTGTACCCTTCTGTAGTTGCGTTGGATATATTTTTATTTGTAGAGTTTATTCCTCTTTGAAATGTTAATAAGCTTTGTCCTGCTATGGATAAACTTGCCAATAGTGACATTTTAGAACCTCCGGTTTATATTTTTTAAATCCGCTTTTATAATATAATAATCGTAAAAAGTAAATAAATTTTTAGGAGCTAACTTTGATTCTTGGAATAGATATCGGTGGGACTTTTATAAAGGTTGTTGGTAAAGATGAGAATAATAACATTTTTAAAGAAAAAATTAGCGTTAATTTTCAGGATAAAAAAACTTTTGTAAGTGAAATACTTAAATTAATAGAAAAACACAAGCCCTCAAAAGTTGGTATAGCTATTGCCGGACTTGTTGATAAAAAATCTGGTCAGCTTACAAACTCACCAAATCTAAAATTTTTAGAAGGCTTAAATTTAAAGCAGGAGATAGAAAATCATAGTAATATCAAAGTGTTTATAGAGAATGATGCAAATCTTGCTGCTTATGGTGAGTATGTTTACGGAAATGGCAAAGATAGTGAAATCCTTGTCTGCTTGACCCTTGGAACCGGTCTTGGTGGTGGTGCTGTAATTGGTGGCAAAATCCTT
>NZ_ABZS01000185.1 GCF_000173615.1 Sulfurihydrogenibium yellowstonense SS-5
TAGTAGACCTTTACAGTATAAACTTTAATCCTATTCTATCTGCAAAAGATTTTGAAAACATTCAGCAAGGGGCAGCTTCAGAAGATGTTAAAAAGCAACAAGAAATTATAAATAAGTCGGATTTGATTGTTTTGGCTTTCCCTGTATGGTGGTATAACATGCCTGCAATATTAAAAGGATACATAGACAGGGTTTTCTCTTACGGTTTTGCTTATGTTGAAGAAGATGGCAAGTTAATAGGTCTTTTGAAAGGTAAAAAAGTTGTTATTTTTGCAAACTTTGGTGGTAGTGAAGAAGAATATAAAAGAGATAATTTTGATAAATGTCTAAGCAAAACTTTTGAGGAGATTTTTAGATTTTGCGGAATTGATTTCGTAAAAACAAAATTTTTCTATAGCGTTCCATATGTAGATGATAGTATAAGGAAAGGTTATTTAGCGGAAGTAGAAAATACGTTAAAAGAAATGGTAGGTTAGTGAAAAATTCATATGTTTAAGAGTGTTCCAAAATTCTTGCAAGCTTCCTTTCTGTCATCCTGAGGCTGCAAGCCAAAGGATCTCATGTTTTGATTTTTTGATTTTGAAAAGAAAACAGGAGATTCTTCGTACAGCTGGAGAATGAGCAAAAAGTCAACCTTTCTTTGATGCTTGATAATCAAAAAACCCAAGGGTCTTGATTAATTACCCTTAAAAAGTAAAATCTATCTAATTTTTGTTATGTGTATTTAAATTACCTATTCCAACCATACGTGGATGCTTAACAAGGATGCTGCAAATTTTTTCCTGAAGTTTATTAGCTATCTCCGTGGTTTTAAAATCATTAACCAAGATAGAAAAAACAAATACTTCGTCGTTGGATGCCTTTACATAACCAGATAAGTTTTTAACTTTTTTAATATAACCTGTTTTGGCTATAATTCTTCCTTTTAAAAATTGGTCGTTTAATCTGTGCTTTAAAGTTCCATCTACTCCGGAGATCGCCAAAGATTCAAAAAAATCATAAAAATAAGGAGTTTTGTATATATACTCCAAAACTTTAACTAAAGCTTCCGGAGTAGTGGCATTATATCTTGATAGTCCACTTCCATCATAAATTCTTATATTTTCAGTTGTTATATTCATTTTTCTTAATGTATCTATAATTGCTCTCGCTGATGTGTATGTACTTCCTTCTCCATAAACCTCCTTCCCTATCGTTCTAAAAATCTGCTCTGCATAAAAATTATCACTGTCCTTGTTTGCTTTTTTGATTAACTCTCTTAACGGTCTTGACTGGTGAATAACTAAGTATTTGTATGATGCAGCCTTTCCTAAATACATTTTTCCTAAAACTTTAATTCCATTTTTATCTAAAATTTTTGATAAAACTGATAGAGTAAACATCGATGGATGGTTAACCGGAATAGAAGATTCTAAATTTATACTCCTTTTTGAAGAAGCTTTACCTTCTATAATTATTTTATTACCTTCAACTTTTAAAATTACATTTCCAGCTTTTTTTGAAAACTTTATGCTATATACGAATTGATAATAGTTATTTAAAGGGTCCATGGAAGCATAAACTTTACCGTTTTTTATATTAACCGTAACTTTCAAGCAGTTTTCATTTACTGAAAGCCCGCTAAATCTTGCTGTAAAACAGTAGTTTAAATCATCTTCAGGCCACCCTTGACCTATACCTTCTTCTGAAAAATATGAATTATCTCCTATAAGATTTCCCTCAACTCTATTTATTCCATATTCTTTAAGCTTTTTAACCATATCCTCTAAATCCTGGACTGTCAGTGATGGGTCTCCACCACCAATTAGATATAAATTTCCATACAATATTCCATTTTTAACATTACCATCTGTAGCAAGGATTGTTTTGTACTTAAAATCTGGAGATAAATTTGCTAACGCAGATACAGTAGTTATAAGTTTTTGATTAGAAGCAGGAATAAATGGATCTCTGTGGTTGTACATAAATGTAAAACCTTCCTCAGAAAGAGATTTTATAAGTATTCCAACCTTTGCATCATCTTCATTATTTATTTCTCTAATTATAGACTCAATCTCATACTTTAAAATCTCTGAAGAATATGCAGAAAAATTAAAAATCAAAAAAAGAAGAAAGATTATATATCTCAAGCTTTCTATCTCCTTAACAAACTTTATCTAAAAATACCTCGGCTTATACATTAATTTCTTTGACTTTCATCAAACCGTGCAAAGCATTACTAATAAATATTAAGTCTGCTTCTTTAATGTCTTTTAATGTAAACCTTCCTTCTACAACTACAAAACCTTGTGCTTTTGCTTCCTGCAGAACAACCTTTCTTGAGATGCCATCTAAAACACCATTATCAAGGGACGGAGTGTATAAATACCTTCCTTTTATCCAATAAATATTTGCTGAAGATGTTTCAGTGATAAAGTTATTCTCATTTAAAATGATACAATCAAAAAATCCGTTTTCTCTTGCATATCTTTTTATCAAGATATTTCTTAGATAGTTAGTAGATTTAATTTTTAAAAGTGGGTCTGAAGAATGGACTTTGTAAGGTGAAACCGTAAGCCTTATCTCTTCCTTTATTGGTTCATAAGGCTTAGTAATGACCATAACATTTTTTCCATGAGGCTTTAATGGAAAATAAGAGTTTCCTTCGGATAAAATAATTATTTTTACGTATAAATCTTCACCTTCAGATTTGCTTACTGCATCTTCTATGTAAAAAAGAAAATCTTCCTTTGTTATTTTAGGAATGTTTAAAATTTCACAGCCTTTACTTAATCTTTCAAAGTGGTAGTCTATGTATTTTGGGAGTTTTTCTTTGTATCTAAAGGTTTCAAAAACTCCTTCTCCATACATTAGAGGTCTAATCAGATTTTTTTGCTCAAGCTCTTTTCCGTTTATAAAAACTTTCTCTGCCATGTTGGTAACCTCAAAAATTTGAGATATACAAGTTGAGATATATTATATCAGAGGGTTGTGGAAATGAGAAAAAGTAAAAAAGTTATTATCATAGAAATCATTTAGCTATAATCCCTTGGGTGAGAAATTAGGGATTTTTATAAAATTTAAAAAAGAGATCCTTCGGACTTACGTCCTCAGGATGACGAAGAAAACTTGATAATTATATAATTTACCAAGGGCAACCCTATTTGTC
>NZ_ABZS01000184.1 GCF_000173615.1 Sulfurihydrogenibium yellowstonense SS-5
TTTATAGATCAAAATAAAATTGAAGGAAAAGTTATAGTTGATGATAGTTTAAAAGATAAATGTAAAGGGACATTGTTTTTGATAGTTAGAAAAGGTGTTTCTCCTCAGCCTTTGGCTGTAAAGAAGATTAAATTTAATGACAAAGAATATAAATTCAAGCTCACACCTGCTGATGTTATAATAGAAGATTTGTATAAAGAATTTACCGGAGAACTTATTGTTTATGCCAAGGTTTCAAAGTCTGGAAATCCTATGGAAAGCTCCAACAGCTGTGAAAGTGAACCAATAGTAGTAAAATCCGGAAGCAAAAACGTAGTTATTAAAATAAATAGATATTTGGAATAAAAAATGAAAGCCATTATAATCATTACAGGTTCTGAATTTGTTCAAGGAAGAAAGCAAGATAAAAACGGCTTATTTATAGCAAAAAATCTTTTTGAAAGAGGTGTTGACGTTCAAGGTATTATAATCTCTCCAGACTCTCACTATGAATTAGTAAATTATATTAAGTTTGCTTTAGATAGAGCTGATTTAGTTTTTATTTCCGGTGGTCTTGGACCAACAACAGACGATAACACAAGAATAGCTGTTTCAGAAGCGATAGGAGTTCCATTAATATACAACGAAGATTGGTTAAATAAATTAAAAACGTATTACAAAACAAACAATGTAGAGATAACAGAAGAAAGAAAAAGTATGGCAAAGATTCCGTATGGTTCTGTCATTATTGAAAATCCGGTTGGTAGGGCTGTGGGATTTATAAAAGTTTTAGACGATGTAAAAAAAGCAGTTGTAGCTCTGCCTGGCGTTCCATCAGAAATGGAGCCAATGTTTTATAAAGCACTTGAGATGCTTAATATAAATGAGAAAAAAAGATACACAAAGCTTTTTAGAGTTTTTGGAATAAAAGAGCTTGATTTAAACTATTTTCTAAATGACATGAAAGATTTAAGCTATAACTTTTCTCCAAAAGGTATTGATGTATTTTTGTATGATACAAATTTTGAAAGTTTTAAAGAAAAAGAGAAAAAAATAAAAGACAGACTTGGTACCTTCATATATGCAGAAGATAATTTAGAGATGGAAGAAGTAGTCGGTAAGCTACTTAAAGAAAATAAAAAGACTGTTGCAACGGCTGAGTCTTCTACAGGTGGATTGATAGTCTCCCGTCTTGTAAACGTACCGGGTTCTTCTGAGTATGTTTTAGGCGGAATTGTCTCTTATGCCAATGAGGTTAAAATCAATTTGTTAAAAGTAAATGAAAAAGATATTAAAAATTTTGGTGCCGTTAGTGAACCTGTTGCAAAGCAGATGGTTGAAGGAGTTAGAAATTTAATAAATTCTGATTTGGCTGTAAGTGATACAGGAATAGCAGGCCCATCCGGCGAATCTCCCGGCAAGCCTCTTGGTCTTCATTATATAGGTTTTACAGATGGTAAAGAAACAAAGGTTTATAAAGAGATTTACCAAGGAAGCAGAAATGATGTTAGATTATACATTTCTCAGTTTGCATTAAATTTAATTCGACTTTATTTAATTAATAAAAGCTAATCTCAACTCTACTCTATACGTCGGGTGAGAAATTCATTAAAAACATGAGATTTCTCGCCGGCTGCAGAATGACAGATAAAGTTGTCCTTTTTTCTAATGTTTATCAATCAATCTTTCTTCGTTTATCCTGAGGACTACGTCTGAAGGATCTATTTTTAAATTCTTTAAAAAACGGCTAATTTCTCACTCCAAGGTATGATAATATTTCCTATAATAAGTGCTATTTTATCTTTGTTCTTTTTCATCTATAATATTCTAAACTAATAACTTCCCTAATAAAAGTACAATGAGGTTTTAAAAATGCAAGAAAAAAAGCTTTGGGGTGGAAGATTTTCTGAAAGCACAGATGCTTTTGTAGAAGAGTTTACAGAAAGTATATCTTTTGATAAAGAGCTTGCTTTGTATGATATAAAAGGAAGTATAGCTCATGCAAAGATGCTTGGAAAGCAAGGGATCATTCCACAAGAAGATACTGAAAAGATAATAAAAGGCTTGCAAGAGATAGAACAAGAAATAAAAGAAAATAAATTTATTTGGAAGAAAGAGTTTGAAGATGTTCATATGAATATAGAAAAAGCTTTAACGGATAAGATTGGAGAGGCAGGCGGAAAGCTTCATACTGGAAGGTCAAGAAATGATCAAGTTATTACAGCTTTTAGGCTTTATTTAAAGGAAAATACACAGGATATAATAAATCTCTTAGAAGACTTGCAAAGAAAACTATTAGAAAAAGCAAAAGAATATATTGATGTTGTAATGCCGGCTTATACTCATCTTCAAAGGGCACAGCCAATAAGGGCAGCTCATTACTTTTTAGCATACTTAGAGATGTTTCAAAGAGACAAAGAAAGATTTATTGATAATCTAAAAAGAATTGATATGCTACCGCTTGGCAGTGGAGCTGTTGCCGGCGTAGATTTTCCGATTGATAGAGAGTATGTAGCAAAAGAGCTTGGATTTAGTCAGATTATGAGAAACTCTATTGATGCAACAAGTAGTAGGGATTTTGCTTTGGAGTTTTTATCTAACTGTGCAATCTGTATGGCTAATATGTCAAGATTTAGTGAAGATATGATAATATACTCATCTTCTGAATTTTCTTTTGTAGAGCTTCCTGATAAATTAACAACAGGTTCGTCAATAATGCCCCAGAAAAAAAATCCGGATGTACTGGAGCTAATCAGAGGAAAATCCGGACGAGTTTATGGAAATTTGGTTTCTCTTTTAACAGTAGTAAAAGGTTTACCTCTTGCCTACAACAGAGACTTGCAAGAGGATAAGGAGCCGGTTTTTGATAGTGTAAAAACAATAAAAGGTTCAATAGTAGGAATTACAAAGATAGTTGAAGGTGCAAAGTTAAATAAAGAAAAAACACAGCTTGCAGCAGGTGGTTTTGCACTTGCAACAGACTTAGCTAACTACTTGGCTGAAAAAGGCGTACCATTTAGACAAGCTCATCATATTGTAGGAAGTATAGTTGGATATTTAGTAACTCAAGGAAGAGAGCTTGAAAGTATAACCTGGGAGAGTTGAAACAGTTCAGCCTCTCTTGAGAGATGCTTTGAACTTTATCTCCTTTTGTAGTGCAGACGAAGAAATCTTTGTGGACGCTAAGA
>NZ_ABZS01000183.1 GCF_000173615.1 Sulfurihydrogenibium yellowstonense SS-5
ACAGCATTCGCAAAAAGTGGTAGTGTAGGCTTGGTTGGTGGAAATTCTAATAACCAACAATTCTATGTTTGGGATGCTATGTTTACTTATGCACTTCATAAAAACTGGGCAAATATTACTGTAGGTTATTTTAGACCTCAAGTTGGTAGAGAAAGCATTACAGCAGGGTTTGAAGTATTATCTTTTGATAAGGCTTTAACGAACTCTTATCCAAGATTACATTTAATTGGAACCGGTCCTGGTCGTGAAACTGGCGTTAACATAGGTGGTTTGTATAATGATGAGAAAACTAAGCTTGGGCTTAACTATAACTTTGGAGTGTTTAACGTAGATAAATTTAACGGTGGAACAGGTGGGGATAACTTACTCTACACAGCAAGAATAGCCGTATCATACGGCGACCCAGAGATGAAAAAATACGGATTAGGCTATAAAGTCAATTACTTTGGAAAAAGAAACGGTATAACTTTTGCAGTTAACTATGCATATCAAGGAAGAGGAAAAGATAGCAGTACATTCCCATTAGCAGATACTACTATATGGAAGTCGCCAGATTATTATGACAGCACAGCCAAAACGGTAAAAGTTCAGTTCAAAAACAACCAAATGTTAGGCTTTGACATCCTTGCAAACTATAAAGATTTTACATTTAACGCTGAATATGACGAGTTAAAAAGGTCTTTTGATGATTCAAAGTTAGATTACAAAGACAAAGTATGGCACGTAAGAGGTGGTTATAACTTTACACTTCCTAACAAAACAATTCTTGAACCAACCATTACTTATGCAGAATGGCAAGGAGATAAAGCAAGCTTAAACGGTAATGGCAATTTCAAAACAACCGACGTTGGTTTAAACTGGTATATAAAGCAAAACAATATGAAGCTTAATTTACACTATGTTAAACAAACCGGTTCAGCAAAATCAGCTTATAATCCAGATGGAAAAAGCAAAGCTGGTGATTATGTAGGCGTTGGCTTACAGTTAATATTCTAACAGTTTAAAAGTCAGGAAGCTGGGAGTTGACATCTCCGGCTCCCTGAATTCTTTTGAAATTTGAAAATGGGAGGTGTAAAATGAAAAAGTTATTATCACTAATGTTAGTATTTTTATTCTTAGCAACATCTACATTTGCACAAGAAAAGCCAAATTTTGACTCTAAACTTCCGGACAAAATAAAAGCAGTTTTTGATTGGACGTTAGAAGACCCAAAGGATTCAGAAATGGCAGTCAATTTTATCTCAAACTTCATCAAAGCATTCGATGAGTTTAACCCAATGGGAGAGTACTCGTTAGCTGTAGTATCTCATGGACCAGAAGCGTTGATATTCTCAAAGAAAAATTATGAAAAATACAAAAATATTGTTGACAGGCTAAATTCAATGACAAAAAGCTACAATCTTAAAATTTATGTATGCAGAAACACAATCAGAGCACTTGGGTTGAAAGAGGAAGATTTACAGCCGTTTGTAACTGTAGTCCCGGCAGGAGTTGTTGAGCTTGCAAAACTTCAAGAAGAAGGCTATAGATTAATTCCAACAGTAGTTCATGATTTAAAAAAGTTTAAGCAATAGAGGAATACCTTGGGCGAGAAATTAGTAGGTTTTATAAGATTTAGATTATGAGATTCTTCGGATTAAAGTCCTCAGTATGACAAAGTTACCTAATGCTGTAATTCTGCAGCCGGTGAAGAATCTCTTCCTTTATTGAATTTTTCACCTGAATGTGTTTAAACAATAAGTGAGGCATACAACATGAAAAAAGTCTTATTAACAAGCCTTGGTTTTACAGCTGTTTTGCTAATTGCTGCACCTTCAAAGTCTCAAGAAGAGCCGTTGACAAAAGCAAGGCAGTATTTTTCACCACTTCCAAAGGACTTTTTTACCAAGGAAAATTCTGTTTATAATAATCCTAAGGTCATAAACCTTGGTAAAATGCTGTTTTTTGAAAGAAGGCTTTCTGTAAATGATAACATTAGCTGTGCAACATGTCATGCGATTGAATATTATGGCTCTGCTCCTGCAAAAAAACAGATGGGAGTTATTAAATTCCAAGATAGGCACACTCCAACAGTCTTAAACTCAGCAGGTCAATTTGTCCAACACTGGATAGGCAACAGAAAAGACGTAGAAGATCAGGCGATACAGTCGTTAACAGGTCCTGCAGCATTTGGAAATAAAAGCTTAGAAGATGTTGAGGATAAAATAAGCAAAATAGAAGGGTATGTAAAGTTATTTAAAGAAGCTTTTCCAAATGATAGTAAACCTATTAGTGGAAAAAATATAGCTATTGCCATAGGAGCTTATGAGAGAACTCTAACAACATCATCAAGGTTTGATGAATATTTAAAAGGTAATACCAAAGCTTTAAATCAAAAAGAAAAAAAGGGATTAATCACATTTATAGAAGTTGGATGTGCTGCTTGTCATAACGGTCCTTTGGTTGGTGGAAATTCTTATCAAAAATTTGGCATAGTTGCTCCATACTGGGAATACACAAAAAGTCAAAGTATTGATGAAGGACGCTATTTAGTTACGAAAAAGGAAGAAGATAAGTATGTATATAAAGTTCCTTCGTTGAGAAATGCAGCATTAACACCTCCTTATTTTCATGATGGCTCTGTTGAAAAATTAGAAGATGCAGTTAAAATAATGGCTAAGGTTCAGCTTGGAAAAGACCTGACTAATGAAGATATAGATAATATAGTAGCCTTTTTAAATGCCCTAACAGGAAATCTTCCGAAGAACTTTAGAGAGCCACCTATACTTCCATCAAAGTAGGAGGTCTTAAAATGAAAAAATTATCTTTAATTCTAACAATCTTAATAATATCAACCGTTTCATACTCAATGGAGCTAAAGAAGTTTTATGAAAACATGTACATGGTTCGCGGTATGGATGCGATGCCATCTCCAGAAAACAAAGGCCTTATGTCTAATGCATATGGAATTTTAACCAAAGAAGGCTGGATAGTTATAGACTCTCTTTCAACTCCTGAACTTTCAAAAGAATTTTTAACACTTTTACAAAAAGAGAAAAAAGCACCTGTTAAATATCTGATTATAACCCACTACCACCAAGACCATTGGTATGGAGCTTCTACTTTTAAAGAAGTCGGAGCAGTTGTAATAGCCCATAAAAATCTAAACAAATTTTACAACTCTCCGGAAGCAAAAATGACTCTTGAAGCTTCAAACCAAAGATTTGGCGGAATCTACAAAAACGTAAAACTAATACCCGCAGATATAGAGATAGAATCTCCGAAAGATATAAAAGTGGACAGT
>NZ_ABZS01000182.1 GCF_000173615.1 Sulfurihydrogenibium yellowstonense SS-5
CTAAAAAATTCAGAAAATTTTGAAACATCTTCCAATGATTTAAAAAGATATGCAACAGAAATAGAAAATTCTTCAAAAAAAACATTCAACGAGCTTTTTGATTCATGGAATGTATTCAGAGAGTTAAAAGAAATAACAAAAGATGAAAATCTAAAGCTTTATATATATTTAATCGAAAAAATTATAGACCATGCTAAGTTTATGCTAAACATAGCTGAAGCAGTTGAAAGAAGGGAAATTATCAACGTTGCATCCCATCATGAATGTGATTTAGGTAAATGGTATTACTCTGTTGGTTCAAAAGAAATAACAATATGCGGAGCAGAAGGAGAAAGGTTATTTAGAGATATTGAAGCTCCACACAAAAATTTACACGATATAGGCAGACAAGTTATGGAAGCAATGAAAAGAGGAAACGTGGACGAGATTATACAGCTACTTAGCAAAATGTTAGAAGATAGCCAAAATATAATCAATGATTTAGTAAGATTGGGTGAAAGCTGTATTAGAACGTGAGACGTTAAACGTCCAACGTTAAAAAAATGGAGGTAAGGAAATGGAAAACCAAGAAATTAATAAAAACGTAGAAGATATAAAGAGAATGGTAGATACAATAAAGAAGATAGCTAAGCAAAGCAACTTGCTCGCACTAAATGCGGCCATAGAAGCTGCAAGAGTTGGAGAGATGGGTAAAGGATTCTCCGTTGTAGCAAGTGAATTTAGAAAGTTAGCAGATGACACCAATAAAATAGCAACAGAAATAGCAATATTAATATCTAATTTGGAAGAAGAACTTAAAAACGTGAGTAGGTGAGGAAGTGAGTAGGTAAGACGAAAGGAGGCTAAAATGGAATACGGATTACCAGAAACCCTTAAGACAGGACAGAACGAATTAGAGATTATAGATTTTAGAATATTTGAGAGAAAAGAAGACGGCGGTATATACCAATGGATACTTGGGGTTAACGTTGCTAAAGTTAGGGAAGTTTTAAGAATGCCAAAGCTTACAAAAGTTCCTAATATGCCACCAGAGATTGAAGGAATGGCAGAAATCAGAGGAGAACTTATTCCAGTTGTTAGTTTGGCAAAATGGATGAAGATTCCAGAAGAAGAAGAGTTTAAAAAATACTTGCTTTTTATGGAGTTTTTGAGGGAAAAGGTAGGAGTGATAATTCACGCAGCAAAAAGAATAAGAAGAATTCAGTGGTCTGATATAAAAAAAGCACCCGACATTTTAAATACAAGATTAAATGGCAGAATTACAGGAGTAGTAGATACTGAAGAAGGATTATTATTAATATTGGACTTTGAAGGTATCTTGAGTGATATGAACTTACTTACAGTGTTTAACGTTGAGCCAGACCAAGAAAGAAAAGCTAAAAAGAAATTAAGAATACTCGTTGCTGAAGACTCTGCCGTAGCAAGAAAAATAATAAAAGATATTTTAGAGAGCGCAGGGCATGAAGTAATAATGACAGAAAGTGGAAAGCAAGCATGGGAAAAGTTAAACGAAATTTTTGAAAGAGCTAAAGCAGAAGGAAAAAGTGTTAGAGATTACATTGACTTAGTATTAACTGATATTGAAATGCCAGAGATGGACGGTTTGACTTTAACAAACTTGATAAAGCATACAGCAGGATTTTTAAATTTACCAGTAATTGTAAACACAACTTTATCCGATGAAGCAAACAAACAGAAAGCTTTTTCAGTTGGAGCTGATGATTATCTTGTTAAATTTGATGCATCTCATCTTATTGAGTTAGTGGATAAAATGGGGGTTAAAGCGTTGTGAGAGCATGAGCGAATAAATGTAAGGAGTGCGGCAATGATACCCAATGAACTAAGAGAATTATTTGATGAGTTTCTTGTTGAAGCAAGAGAGCATCTTGAAAATTTAGAGAATAAACTTTTAGAGTTAGAAAAAGATCCAGATAATCCAGAGCTTTTAAATGCAGCTTTTAGAAGCATGCATACATTAAAAGGTGGTGCAGGATTCCTTGGGCTGACCGCAATAGTTGAAACAGCACATAAAGCTGAGGATATTCTGGGTAAATTAAAAGAAGGAAAAATGAGATTCTATCCTGAAATAGGAGATGTTCTACTAAAAGCAGTTGATTTTATTAAAGAAGCTCTTAGGTTTTATGAAGATGGAGAATCAGTAGAGCCAGATCTATATTTGATAGAAGAGTTAAAATCAATTTTGGAAGGTAAAAAGTCAGAAGTTAAAGCAGAAGGTTCTAATGCAGAAAGTAGCAAAGAAACAACCTTAGATAAATTATTAAAAAAATATAACCTACATCATCTTATTGGTAAGCCAGTAGAAGAGATTTTAGAAGAGTTGGTGCTGCTGCCACCAAGTAAAAGACCGCAAGAAATTGTAGATTATATAGATAAAATACTGTCGGGTGAGATTGTAGAGGAAGAAGATACATCATCTATCTTACCAATTTTAGAAGAAGAAGCGGCAGAAAGAATGCTTGAAATGATAGAAAAAGAAATAACACCAGAGGCTCAAAATAACCCTCCAGATACCAAAAAGGAAGTAAGCCAGGAAGGTCAGACTATTGAAAAATCAGAAAATACAGAAATAAAACCACAAGAGCAAAGAAAAGCACCAGCAAAGAAAGAGGAAGAAGAAAGAGTATTAAGAATAGATGTTCAAAAAATAGAAGACTTGATGAAGCTTGTTGGGGAGCTTGTTCTTGATAGAAATAGATTGATGAGAGTGGTTGGAGAAATAACTCAAAATATGCAACCTAACAAATACACAGAAGAGCTTGAAAGCGTTGCATCGTCAATAGATAAAATTGTCGGAGACCTACAACTTGCCGTAATGAAAACAAGAATGCAACCTGTAAAAAGACTATTCCAGAAATTTACAAGAGTTGTAAGAGACCTGTCAAAGGTTGTAGGAAAAGAAGTTGAGCTGATTATTATTGGCGAAGATACAGAAATGGACAAATCTATTTTAGAAAAGTTAGAAGAACCTTTGGTTCACATCATCAGAAATGCATTAGACCATGGTATTGAACCACCAGAAGAAAGAAAAATACTTGGCAAACCACGTGTAGGTAAAATTATATTAAAAGCATATTATCAAGGAGATAGGGTATATATTGAAATTGAAGATGACGGAAGAGGTATAGACCCGCAAAAGGTGGCACAAAAAGCATTAGAAAAAGGATTAATCACAAAAGAACAGCTTGAAAAAATGACAGAAAAAGAAATACTTCAACTCGTATTCATACCAGGATTTTCAACCAAAGACCAAGTGTCTGAGATATCAGGTAGAGGCGTAGGCATGGATGCAGTTATGAATACAG
>NZ_ABZS01000181.1 GCF_000173615.1 Sulfurihydrogenibium yellowstonense SS-5
TGAGTTTGAAAAGAAAATAAAGCCTTATCTTAAGAAGTTTAAAAAGTCAGATATGCTTATCATAATGGAGCATACAGGAGTTTATCATTTAAAGCTTAGCTAATTATCTGTATGAAAATAACTATCAAGTAGCAGTAGTAAATCCATTTTCAATAAGGAAATTTATGGAAGCTAAAATGACAAGAGTTAAAACAGATAAGACTGATTCATACTTTATTGCACAGTATGGAAGAACGTTTTTCGATGGAGAGCTTTATAAACCAAAACCAGATGTAGAAAAAGAAATAGAAGTAAAACTAAAGATATTAGAAGACCTACAGCATCAGCTTACAAACCTAAGAAATCAAAGAGAATCTTTAAGTCATGTACCAATACCAATCAAAAAATTGAAAGAGAACTTGGAATATTACGATGAGCTAATTGAAAAAATAGAAAAAAACATAAAAGAACTTGAAAAAGAGATAAAAGAGTTGACTAAGAAGAATTATCAAGAGGAATACAAGCTTTTAAAAAGTATACCTGGTATAAGTGATAGGGTTATAGGAGTGGTAATAGCAATGTTTGGAGGATTTAAAAGATTCAAGAGTGTAAAGAAAGCAGCCAGCTATGCTGGTTTAAATCCAAGCCCATATGAAAGTGGAGCGAGCGTAAAGAAAAGTGGTTCAATAAAAAAGATGGGAAATCCATATGCAAGAAAGATACTATACATGGCAGCACTATCAGCAATAAGGTTTAACAAATACTGCAGAGAATTATACGAAAGATTAGTAAGTAAAGGTAAAGCTAAAAAATTAGCATTAGTAGCTGTAGCACATAAGCTATTAAGGCAGGCATATGGTGTATTAAAAAACAGAAGACCATTTGATGAAAATTTGTGTACTTGACATTTAACATAGAACATTCTGAGCGAAGCGAAGAATCTCGTGTTTTTAATGAATTTCTCACCCGACGTATTTTTGTAATATACAATCCTATTTTTGGAATTCTCTTTAACTTTATCCAACCCTGTAGCGACTTTTTATCTTTCTTTAAAATATGCTATAATACCTTCCAAACTCAAAAATCAAAGATTTTAAAGATTTCTCTGGAGCCTTTGGTTGGATACTAGAAAAATAGATTATAATCTCATATTGATAGGCTTATTTTCTTTTTTTCTATTTTCTTTAAACATTGGCGGGGTATCAATTTTTAGTCTTGATGAAGCAAAAAACGCATCCTGTGCAAGAGAGATGTTAGAATCTAAAAACTTTATCGTTCCAACATTCAACTACGAATTAAGAACGGACAAACCACCACTACATTACTATTTTATGATGCTTTCTTATCTTATCTTTGGAGTTAGTGAATTTTCAGCAAGATTTTTCTCTTCAGTCTTTGGAAGCTTAACGGTAATGATTACATACGTTTTTTCAAAAAAAATTTTTAGCACAAAAACAGCCATTTTATCAACCATTGTTCTAATTTCATCACTGCATTTTGTTTTTCAATTTCATATGGCAGTTCCAGACCCGTATTTGATATTTTTTATAAACTTAGCATTTTTTAGCTTTTATCTTTTTTATAAATTCAAAGAAGAAAAATATCTTTGGACTTTATACGCAACCCTTGGCTTTGGAATGTTGGCAAAAGGAATAGTTGCGATTGTTTTACCATTTTTTATAATTTTTGCGTTTTTATTTTCAGCAGAAAAAAGCATATCAGTCATTAAAAGCTTGAAACTTCATAAAGGCTTAATTTTAACAGCTTTAATATCTCTTCCTTGGTATGTGTTAGTTAGCATAGAAACAAACTTTCAATGGACAAAAGAATTTTTCTTGAAGCACAACATTAGCAGATTTACAGACCCAATGGAAGGACACGGGGGAGTATTTCTAATTACAATCCTTTTTGTTCTTATCGGAATGCTTCCATTTAGCATTTTTACTTACCAATCAGTCAAAGAGACTCTAAAAAATAGATTAAATCCAGATTATCTTTACTTAGGTTTGATAGTATTAATATACACAGGATTTTTTAGCATCTCTAAAACAAAATTGCCAAACTACACAGCACCTGTATATCCAGCCTTTGCAATACTTCTATCTCTTACACTTTTAAAGATTAGAAACTATTTATTTTCTTTAATTTTCTATCTCATCTTTACAGCATCACTGCCTTTTGTTTTATACATAATATTAAAGAATGACAAAAATCTATATCTACTTGCAAATTACAGTTTTTACTTTCTTATTTTGGCAGTCGGAGGATTGTCTGCTTTAATCTACTTTAAAGATATCAAAAAGGTCATTCTTTCTCTTTTTATTTCAAGCGTTGCAATGAGCATTACACTTTACACAGTTATTTTGCCAGAGATTGACAAATACTCATCAGTTAGAATTATACTAAATTACATGGAAAAAGACAGACCCGTAGGCTACTATAAACGGTACAATCCAGCCTTTTCTTTTTACCTAAAGAAGAAGATAATTCCTTTAAACTCTAAACAAGATGTTGAAAACTTTATTAAATCAGGCAGGGTTTACATCCTAACAAGGGATGAGTATTTAGAAGAGTTGAAAGACATTAAAGACTTAAAAGTTATCATTCAAAAAAAGGATTTGTTTGAAAATTCAGTATCAGTTTTAATTTCAAATTGAAGGTGGATTTATGGAAAGGATAAATCAAATTGGCGAGTTTGGACTAATAGAGAGATTAAATCAGATCCTGCCAATACATGATAAAGATGTGTTGGTTGGTTATGGCGATGATTGTGCATGTGTAAACATAAATGGTAAGCTGATTTTGTTTACCGTTGATATACAAGTTGAAAACTCACATTTTTTAAAAGATAAAATCAAACCGGAAGATTTAGGTTGGAAGCTTGCAACGTCAAATGTTAGTGATGTGGTTGCTTGTGGTGGTTTGCCAAGATGGGCTTTATTATCCTTGGCACTACCAAAGGATTTAGAATACAGCTTTATTGAAAAAGTTTATATTGGAATCAAAGAAGCTCAAGATTATTACGGTTTTTATACAATCGGCGGCAATTGCTCATCTTCAAATCAAATCATGATTGACATGACAATGGTAGGAGAGGCTGATAAATTTATCTTAAGGTCCGCGGCTAAACCAAATCAAAAAATTTATCTATCCGGCAACCTTGGATGCAGTAAAGCAGGCTTAGAACTTATTTTAATGGACAAAAAAGAATATGAAGACTTTGAAATCGCTTTAATTAACAAACATTACAGACCAAAAGCAAGGATAGACTTAGTAGAAAAAATCAAACAAGCTTCAGCATGCATAGACATTAGCGATGGCTTGACTTCAGATTTAAGCCATATCTCTAAAAAAAGCAATGTAAAAATCATCATTGAAAAAGAAAAATTAAAAATA
>NZ_ABZS01000180.1 GCF_000173615.1 Sulfurihydrogenibium yellowstonense SS-5
AAGAAGAGTATCAATTATTTACTCATGAAGGAGCTGATTGTATATTGAGAGATTTTAGATTGGTTAAAATAAAAAACAGTAAAAAAGTCTACTTAATTAAAGCTGAACGCTATTTATCAGGAGAAAAAACATACGCCGATAAAGATATTATCAAATTCGCTATTTATGAGCTTCAATATGACGATATTGATGATAGATTTTTCTTTAATAAAATTAATGAATTTGGTTCTACAAGAAAATACTGCGATGTAAATGTAGCCTTTAAACAGGAACTTGGAATATAAATTTGTAAAATGGAGGTAAAGGTAGATATGAGAAGGTTTAAAAATTTCTGGATTTTATCGGTTTTTATACTATTTATCTTGCCAAAGCATGGATTTACTGAGGAAAAAGATCCTTTCAAAATTATCCAAATAAAGAACGGAATTAATTATTTTGATATAAATAATGATGGGATAAAAGATTTAATAATATCTGCTGACTTCCTAACACCATTTGGAGGCAACATTTATACTGCTTATTCGTTTTACCGCAAAGGGAAAACACATCTTTCTTATATTCCAATAGAAGTTGCTGACGGAAATGGAGCAGAAGCTAACATATACACCTATACTAAAGTTGGCGGATGTGGAAATGATATGTCGAAAGAAGAAACCAATATTTCAGGTCTAAGATTGATAAAATTTAAAAACGGCATTTATCTAATATATGCAAAAAAGAAATGTAATGAAAACAAAAACACTTTTACTGACAAATGTCCTTTTTCAGTAGTTATTTACCAATACGATGATGAAGATAGAGCCTTTATTATTAAGAAAAAATCACAAACTAAAAAAATATATTGCGATGCTGATGAGGTGCTAAGAAAGGATTTAATAATAGAGCTTCTTAAATATTAAAATCTCTCACTTTAAGCGTAAAAGATTAAGTTATAATTATAAAAACAACTTATGTTTGAGGTTTTAACCATGTATGATTTGATAATCATCGGAACTGGACCGGGGGGTTATGAGGCTATTCTTACAGCACTGAGAAAAAATTTAAACATTGCCGTCGTTGAAAAAGGCAAGCTCGGCGGAAACTGTCTTAATAGAGCCTGCATTCCTACAAAATATTTAAGAAGCGGAGCTTATCAGATAGAAAAGTTGTCAAAATTGAAAGACTATGGAATAAATATAAAAGATTTTAGTCTTGATTATACAAAAGCTTTTGAAAGCAAAAATTCATCCATCAGCTTTTTAAGAAACTCTTTAGCACAGCTTTTAAAATCAAAAAAAGTTCCTGTCTATAAAGGCGTTGGAAAAATTGTAGATAAAAATAAAGTACTGATTGTAAAAGAGAATTCAACTACCGAAATAATAGAAGGAAAGAATATTATTATTGCTACTGGTTCTGTTCCTGCATCTGTTGGAAATTTAGTGCCGGATGGCAATTATATAATCACTACAGAAGATTACATGGAAAGATTAAGTACACTTCCAAAAAGCATGCTTGTTGTTGGTGGTGGCGTAGCTGGGTGTGAGATTGGATACATTGCAAAAATATACGGCTGCGATGTTTATTTAACGGAGCTTCAAGATAGACTATTACCATCAAACATAATTTCTCAGGAGATTTCAAAGTATTTATTGAGAAAATTTAAATCTATTGGAATTAAAACTCATTTCCAAACGACAGTTGAAAGCTATCAGATAAAAGATAATTCCATTGATGTTAAACTTTCTAACGGTGAAGTCATAAACGTTGAAAAGATTCTTCTGACAGTTGGAAGAAAGCCAAACACTTTAGATATAGACACCATAGACATAGAAAAAGACAGTAAAGGATTTATCAAAGTAAATGAATACTTACAGACAAACTATGAAAATATTTACGCTATAGGAGATGTTATAAACTCTCCGATGCTTGCCCATGTTGCCGGATATGAAGCAAAAATAGCTTTACATAACATAACATCCCAAGAAAAAGAATCTCCAAACTACGATTTAGTTCCTTGGGCTATTTTCTCAGCTTTCGAGATAGGACATATTGGCTTAAACGAAGAGCTTGCAAAAGAAAAAGGAGTTGAGATTATTTCCGGATATTATACATACAGATTTAACGAAAAGGCGGTAGACGAGCTTGAACCTGATGGCTACGTAAGATTGTATTTTGAAAAAGACTCTAAAATAATTGTTGGAGCGGATGTTGTCGGCAGTGGTGCATCAGAGTTAATTCATACAATATCAACCTTTATCAAAGAAAAATACACAGCTAAACAAGTTCATGACTTTATTTATTTCCATCCATCATTAACAGAAATACTTGCTTATGCTTCCTATGATGTTGCTATTGGTAAGCTTTTTTAAACAGATTTCTGATATAATCTAATAGAAAAAATAAAGGAGGAGAGCTTTGAGAGAGTATAAGATTTTAGATGAATTGTATTACACAAAAGAACATATATGGGTAAAGATAGAGAATGATGTTGCAACTATTGGCATTACAGACTATGCACAAAGTCAGCTTGGCGACGTTGTTTTTATTGAGCTACCGGAAGTAGGAAGAGAGGTTGAATCCGGAGAAGTTATTGCAACGGTAGAATCTATAAAAGCAGTATCTGAAATATACTCACCATTAACAGGAAAAATAATCTCCATAAACGAAGATTTAGCAAATGAGCCATCTCTTCTTAACTCAGACCCGTACGGTGATGGTTGGATATGTGATATTCAAATGAAAGACCTAACAGAAATAGAAGATTTAATGACAGCAGATGATTATAGAGCTTATTTAGAGGCAATCACAGAAGAAGAGGAATAATTATGAATCATTTTATTATTGTAGCAATTGGAGAAGATAAGCCGGGAATAGTTGCAAAAGTTACTGAAATCCTATTTAAAAACGGCTTTAACATTGAAGATTCATCAATGACAAGATTAAACAATGAGTTTACCATAATGCTGATTGTGAAAGGAGATAAAAGCTTAGAGCATCTTAAGCAAGAATTCAGTCAACTTGAAAAAGAAGGCTTAACTATCATCATAAAAGAAGTATCTGAGGATGTTATAAACAAACCAAGAAAAAAATTACCAATTTTCAATATAGCAGTTTACGGCTCCGATAAGCCGGGCATAGTTTATAAAGTATCAAAACTACTTGCAGACAAAGGAATAAATATCTCAGATTTAAGAACAGAAAAGGTAAATAGTCTTTATATTATGTTTATAGAATCAGAATTTCCGGAAGAAGTGGATATTTTAGAGTTTAATAGAGAGGTAGAAAAGCTAAAACAAGAGTTAGATGTTGACATAGAAATAGAAAACGTAGAAACGGCAGAGTTATAAAGTGGAAAAACTGGAGATTCTTAAATATCCGGATGAAAGATTAAAAAGAAAATCTATCGAAGTTGTAGATTTGGAAAGAGTTTAAAAATTTGTAGAAATACTCACACGA
>NZ_ABZS01000179.1 GCF_000173615.1 Sulfurihydrogenibium yellowstonense SS-5
ATTTTTAGCCACCTCATCAAACTGCTCTTTTGGAATCAATCCTTTCTCAAATAGATTTTTTCTTCTCTCGTAAACCTTTAAAAGATTTTCATAGTTTGCTTTTTTTATTTCTATATTTTCAATAAACTGCTTTCTAAAATCTGAATTTTCAGAAAGTTTTTGTTTGACAAGCTGTGCTTGAAACTCTATATCTTTTAGATTTTCATAAAGTGTAGGATTGGATATTTTCGCAAGGATTTGACCTTTCTTTACTTGGTCGTTTTCCTTTACGTATATTTTTTCAACGTAGCCAGAAACTTCTGATTTAACTATTACGCTATTTTCACTATCTATATATCCGGAAGCATAAATAGATTTAACAACCTCTTTTTTCTCAAGCTTATAAGTTTCATATCCGTTTTTGCTTTTGTTGTAAAAGTAAATTAAAGCTATTGATACTAAGAAAATCGCAAAAATTAAAAATATTTTTTTCATAAATCAACCTCTGTTTTGGGAAGATATTATAATTTTTTAGCATATGTAAATAATATACGTCAGGTGAGAAATTCAATAAATCAGAAGATTCCGCCGGCTGCAGAATGACGAATAAGGTTGTCTTTTTTCTAATGCTTATAGTTAGACCTTTCCTATCTAAATTTTACAAAAACCATAAATTCCCACCCAAAGCATATAGAAATACTGCTGATTCAAAATATTATTATAGCTTAATCATAGATTGGTTTAGGAGATTTAATTACTTTTTGATTGCAATATTTTTAATTTCAGTGACTTAGTGCATTTTGTTTATGGATTATTGTTAGACAGAGATTCTTGTCTGTAGCTCAACAAATCAATCAATGAAAATTTAGACTCCCGAGACCTTTTAAAGCCTCGGGATATTTTAAAGATATTATGGGCAAGCATCTGTATGAGGAACTTTTCCAAGACCAATTAAGAAAGATTTGAAAGGTTCCATAAATTTCATTGCTTCCACTTTAGAACCTTGGAATGTCATCTTTTTCATAATACCCATTCCCATAAATCCAAATTCACCTTTTGCTAAAGACTTCCAGTTTTCATCTGTTGCATTCATAACAAACTCTGGATTTGGGTCCTTAGCTTCACCGCCATATATACATACCGCTTTCCCGTTTTCATACTTAATTCTAACTTCTACCTTTTTAGGTGGGTTACAATCTTCTCTGTAAAATTGGATTGTTTTATAGCCTTTTTGTTTATTTACGTTATATTCTGCCCATTCTGCCATGACAGTTTGCATGTTTTTGTTCCAGTACTCACAAAACTGCTCTGTCCACTTTGGACTCATCCAGGGTTCTGCTGCAAAGCTTGAAAAAGAAAGGGACAAAACCGTCCCTAAAACTGCCAATTTATTCATAACTCCCCACCTCCAATACCTTAGAATGACCATCTTAAAGCTATACCAATTTCATTTTGTGAGTTTTTAGCTCCAACAAGAGGCGTTCCTCCAGTTCCCGTTGATTCAACTTTTTTCTCAAATGCGTGTACATATGCTAAGTCGACTGCAAAGTTTTTTGTAAATTGATAGCTTCCACCAAATGATATATGGTGTTCTGTAATCGCCGGAAAACCAATTAAATTAAACCATTGAACGTCAAAGTCTGTGAACGACCCGGTAAAATTAGGTATATTATTTGTTCGATTTGTTACATCTAATCCAGAATAACTTCTTATTGGAGATTTACCATAGTTATAACCAGCTCTTAATTTTAATGCTAGATTTACTTGATATTCACCACCAACTGCTACAACAGTTTGGTCTTTCCATTTAAATTGTTTATAACCATCTGCATCAGACCAGTTGATCCATCTTAAATCTAAACCTACTTTTAAGTTTGGTAATACTCTATAACCAATACCAGCCGCAACCTCTTGAGGTTGTTGTAATTTTAGGTCTTCATATGAACCATCGCCATCGCTATCAAATACGTGCTTATATTTCAAAGAAACAGGAGATTGATAGTTAAAACCTAATGTCAAATCTCCAATTTTATAGCCTATACCTAACCGTGCACCTATGCCATAAGAAGATGATTGACCGCCACTAGCGTTACCAAATGGCATTGTAGCACCCATATCAAGAGAACCATATGCTAAATCAAGCCCTACACCAACAGATAAATTAGGGTTTACTTGATAAGAAACAGCTGGAATAATTCTCATAAACTGTAAAGTCGTATGCATATTTGACAATAGTGGGTCTTTATTCCTATAATCTACACCCATACCAGAAACACCGTATGCAGCAATACCAACTACCACTTGATCATTTATTCTGTTTGTAATTCCTATCTCTGGTACAGTAAAGAAGTTAGCTCTTGAGGAAACATAACCTGAATCCATACCTGGTCCCATATTCATTCTTCCCTTAACATCTGGCATAAATAAAATACCACCAAAGCTTACAGTAAAGCCTTTTTCTGAGTTCATCCATGCTGGGTTTCTAAAGATTGAATCAACGGAACCAATTGGCATACCAACGCCAATGCCACCCATTGCTTGAGATGCTGGAGTAACGCCTATCATGTTATCTCCGTTTGTTGCCATTGCAGACCCTGCCACTGCAAGAATTGCCGCTGATGCTAAAACTTTTCTCATAATACTAACCTCCTACAAAAATATATTTGCATATATTCAATACAAAAAATATAAAGTTGTCAAACACTAACTTAATAGGGTTTTTTGTAAATATTAAGATATTTGAATGTTTTAATGAAAAAGAAGTATACTTCAGGTGAGAAATTCAAAAAAATAAGAGATACTTGGCTTCGCTCAGAATGTTCTATGTTAAACGTCAAGTGCAAAAATTTTCATCAAATGGTTTTTTGCTTTTTAATACACCATACGCCTGCCTTAATAACTTACGTTCTACAGCCACTAATGCTAATTTTTTACTTTTACTTACTAACCTATCGTATAATTCTCTGCAGTATTTGTTAAACCTTATTGATGATAATTCTTTTTAGACAATTCTTTTATTTTTTTTATTCTTTTATTTCTTTCTCATGTTCTTTTATACTCTTTTTTATTATTCTAATTAGCTCATCGTAATAAACATATCTGACTGCTTAAACTTCTTCAAAATTTTCTTTCTTGTTTTCACATAAAACTGTGGCAGTAAATGAGTTTTCAGATACATCAACTCCAATGAAGAATATCTCCTTTCAAAAAATAATTAGATTGTTTCAAAATTTCTTAAGCTTACCTTTACGTGTAATCCTAAGGAAGATGTCCAAAGGTTCTCTTTTTCGTTCTTTTGGCTTGAGAAGAGAAGTATGAGATTCTTCGCTTCGCTCAGAACGACATTTTGAATTTTTGTAACACCCTCCATAAAATACTTTACGTGGAGAAACTTCCTTGTATTCTATCATCGTATTAATACAGCTTAAAGTCTGAAGTTCTTTCTGTAGTTTTAGGAGTATATA
>NZ_ABZS01000178.1 GCF_000173615.1 Sulfurihydrogenibium yellowstonense SS-5
TTCTTGGAGAACAAGATATCTCATTGGGTCTACTGCCATAACTTCAAGGGCATCTATCTGTTCTGTTATTCTCATTGTGCCTATATTTGCAGCAATTGCAGAACCAGACCTTGCGGTAACTAAAAGAGCTACTAAAACAGGCGATAATTCTCTTGCAAGAGACAATGATACCAAAGCTCCCATCAAAAACTCAGCGTTGAATTTATGAAAGGTTGGATAAGTCTCTACAACTAAAACACCGCCGGTAAAAAATCCGGTTAATACTATTAAAGGCGCAGCATTGACGCCAATATCTTCCATGTATTTAAGTATGTGTTTTATCTTTGGAAATTTTTTAAAAGATAATAACGTTCTAAGAAAAAAAATTGTTATGTTTCCTGTATGCTCTATTAAAGAATTTATCACACCCATTTTAAAAATCTACCCCGTCTTCAGACTCTTCTATAAATTCCTGCTCTTCTTCAAAAATTTCTTCTTCTATATTATGACTTGTTTTAGCTAAATTTTCAAATTTAGTTATTTCTTTGATGAATGCTAAATGAATCGTGCCGGTTGGTCCGTTTCTTTGTTTTGCGATTATTATCTCTGCTAACCCTTCTTCCTGTGGTGAAGGATTTTTCTTATAATACTCAGGTCTATGTATGAATAAAACAAGGTCTGCGTCTTGCTCAATACTACCAGATTCTCTTAAATCTGCAAGCTGTGGTCTTTTGTCTGCTCGCATTTCTGCTTGTCTTGAAAGCTGTGCCAAAGCTACAACAGGAATTCCAAGCTCTTTTGCTAAAGCCTTTAGTCCTCTTGATATTTCTGCTACTTCTTGTTGTCTATTTTCTACTCTTCTATGGGAGCGAAGTAGTTGCAGATAATCAACAACGATTATCTTAACATCTTTTTCTTTTTTCAACCTTCTTGCCTTTGCTTTTAAATCCAAGATAGATAAAGAGGCAGTATCATCTATATACAATGGGGCATTCATCATTTTTAATGCAACTTCTGTTAATTTCTCGATCTCACTTTCATTTAAAAATCCAGACCTTATTTTTTTAAGCGGAATTTTAGATTCTTCTCCAAGAAGTCTCATTGCAATTTGCTGTCTTGACATTTCTAATGAGAAAAATGCAGAGGGAACTTCATCTACAACGGATAGATGATGTAAAATTGACAACGCAAAGCTTGTTTTTCCCATGCCCGGTCTTGCAGCGATTATGACTAAATCACCCGGATGAAATCCGGTGGTTAATCTGTCTAAATCATAAAATCCGGTTGGTATTCCTGTGACTACTGTATCCTTTTTGGAAAGTTCATTGATTATTCTTAAAGTCTCTTTTAAAACTTCTCCAAGGCTATAATAATTTACTACTTCTTTATTTTCTGTTACCTGAAAAATTATACTTTCCGCTTCTTCTAACAAACTGTTAATATCAGATTCTTTATTTTTTGCTTTGGCAATTATCTTTTGCGCAGATTCTATTAAAGACCTTAAAATGGATTTTTCTTTGATAATATCAACGATTTGAAATGCTATGTCAGGCGGAACACTTTCTTCGGCAAGTTGGTATAAATAACTTATTCCTCCTACAAATTCTAATTTTCCTTTTTTTTCTAATCCATCTTTTAAGATGATTAATCCTAAAGGTTTACCTTGGTTGAATAAATCAATAATAGTTTCGTAAATGATTTTATGTTTTTGAAGATAAAAATCATCAATTTTTAGCTTAGTAAGGACTGAGTCAATGATTTCGGGATAAACGATTAAACTTCCAAGGATTGCCCTTTCCGCATCTTCATCATAAGGCAAAAAGGGCGAATCCTTTAAAGTTTCCATAGCTTTATTATTATTAATTATTTAGATTCTGGTACTACGTGTACTTTGATAGTTGCCGATACTTCAGGATGTAATTTAACTTGGATATTGTAGCTTCCAAGATTTCTAATTGGACTTCTAAGCATTATTTTTTTCTTATCAATTTCGATGCCTTTTTCTTTTAATTTTTCAGCAATATCTGATATTGTAACAGAACCATACATTTTTCCCGTCACACCGATCGGTCTTTCTATTTCAATTTCAACGCCGTTTAATTTTTTAGCTAATTCAAAAGCTTTCTCTTTTTCTCTTTGGAGCTTTCTTGCTTTTTGCGCTAAAATATTGTCAATAAATCTTTTATTCTCTTCTGTTAATTCTAATGCTAATCCTCTTGGAATAAGATAATTTCTTGCAAAACCTTTTTTAACCTCTATAACATCACCAATAGTTCCCCAACCTTCTACGTCCTTAGTTAAAACAACCTTCATATTTTTCACCTCCTTAAACAATTACGTAAGGTAATAAAGCAAGCTGTCTTGCTTTTTTGATTTCAACAGCTAATTTTCTTTGATGCTTAGCGCAGGTTCCAGAAATTCTACTTGGAATTATTTTACCTCGTTCAGATATAAAACCTTTCAATGTTTCAATATCTTTGTAATTTGGCTCCTTTTTTTCTGCACAAAATTTGCAATATTTTTTTCTTTTTGGAAAGTATGGTTTATTTTGAACTACATTGGTCATTTTATTCTCCTCCTTTAAAATTTTTAAAATGGTATATCTTCGTCTGATTCAAAATCTTCGACCGGTATGTCAAGGTCCTCATCTGTAGAAGTCGATTTAGTATTTCTATCGCCAGGTTTTCCAAGTAAGGCTATCCTATCTGCTACAATTTTCACCTTACTTCTTTTTTCGCCGGATGATGATTCCCATCTGTCTTGTCTTAATGATCCTTCAATAAGAATTTGATATCCTTTACTAAGCTGCGATCCTACCCTTTCAGCCAATTTTCCATAGCTTTCAATGTCAAAAAAGGAAGTTTCCTCTCTCCATTCACCGTTTTTGTCCTTAAAATTTCTACTTACAGCTATAGAGAGACTTGTTACCTGAATGCCACTGGGAAGGAATCTAACTTCTGGGTCTCTTGTGAGCCTTCCAATTAATATAACTCTGTTAAGCATAATTATGCCACCTCTTTATTCTCCTTTAGCAGTAGCTTTAGGAGTTTTTAATTTCATATTTAAGAATCTGATTACATCTTCATTGATTCTTAAATTGTACTCCAAGATTGCCGGTAAATTGCTATTTCCTGTTTTGTAATTGATCAAGAAATAGTATCCAGAGTTGAACTTGTTAATTGGATAGGCAAGATTTCTTCTTCCCCAGTTTTCTTCATTGTAAATCTCACCTTGGTTTTGCTGGATTAAATCTCTGATAGCCTGAACTCTAGTTTTAATTTCCTCTTCAGACAAAGTTGGCTTAAGCACAAAAACTAACTCGTAATGTCTCATACATCTTCCTCCTTTTGGATGATTTTTTAAATCAGCCTTCCCGCCAATTTGCAGGAAAGCAAGGCTTCATGCTAAATTTTTATTACACATATTCATAGATTTTTCTACACCATATTTTAACACATTTAGAATACATTCATTTGCATGGGCTAAAACTTTA
>NZ_ABZS01000177.1 GCF_000173615.1 Sulfurihydrogenibium yellowstonense SS-5
AAAAGCCATAAAAGACCCGCTTGCTTTTAAAGTTTTTAACATCAATGAAAACGTAAAACTTAAAAAAATCTCAGAAACAGCTAAAAAAATTATTCAAATCATTCAAGAAAATCAAGAAGTATCTTATGAGGATTTATTATCGCTTGGATTTTCTAAAAGAAGCATTAAAAGTTTGCTTGATAAAGGCATTCTTATTCCCGTTGAAAGTAGTGTAAAAATAAAAACTCCTGTTTTTAAACAACCAAAAACATCTGACTATACTCCAAAACTTTTAGAAAGTCAGATGTATGTTTATGATAGATTTTACTTCAAAGATAGGCTAAAAGCTTACATATCGCTTTTAAAAAAATACGTCAAAACAAATAAAAGTGTGCTAATTGTTGTTCCAAGTATTGCCTTTGGAAATAAACTTTATAAAGATTTATCTCAAAAGTTTGAAAATGTATATTTTTATCATGATGGAATTAATCCAAAGCTTCAGTTTGAAATCTTTAAAGAGATAACAAAGAATCCGTCCATTGTTATCGGAACAGTATCTTCTTTACTTATTCCTATAAAAGACTTAAATCTCATAATTCTTGAGCAAGAACATTCATCAGCTTATAAAGTTTTAAGGTCTCCAAGATTTGAGACAAAAAGGGTTTTATATTACATTCATAAAGAAAAAAATATTCCAATCATCTTAACATCTTCTATTTTATCCATCGAAAGCTACTTGATTAATGTCCCAAATCTAAAAAAAGATAAAGATGTTATAAAATCTTATGTAGAAATTAATCCTTTTAAGTCTACCAATAAAACTTTAATCAAACTCCAAAGCTCGATTTCAGAGAAAGGAAGAACTCTGATTTTGACTAATAAAAGCTATTACTCCGGGTTTATTTACTGTCCAAGATGTGGATGGGAAGCAGTCTGTCCAACCTGTGATGTTCCGCTGAAGACTTACATTCAAAACAGCATTAAGATTTTCAGATGTCCGTCTTGTAAAAAAAGGTTTGAATACTTTAAAGCCTGTCCTGAATGTGATTTTAAGCTAAAAGAGACTGGATTTGGAAAAGAGTTTGTTTTTGAACTTCTTAAAAAAAGTGAAAAACTTAGAAAGCTACTGGATTCTAACAAAATCGTTGTAGAATCATGCTTAAAAGATATATTGCAGTTTGAAAGCTTTGATATGGTTATAAATCTTTATCCTGACTTTATTTTAGATTTGCCTGATTATAGGGCGAATGAAAAATTTTTAAGGTCTGTAATATATCCGTTAACAGTAGCTAAGGATAGTTATATCATTTTTTCTAATAAACTGGAGAGTTGGCTTGCGGAAAACATATGGACTAAATCCTACGATGTAAATCAAACTTTAGAAAATTTCTATAAAAAAGAAATTGACTATAGAAAGAAAAACAAACTACCACCGTTTTTAAAGCTTGTAAGATTTAAAATTGTGTTTAAACCAAATCAAAAAGAGTATGTTGAAAAGGTATTGAAAGAAATCTCAAGCTTGAAAGTATATTCCTTCTTTCAAAAACCAAATAGTTTTAACTATTATTTTGAGTATAAATCAGAAAAGGAAAAGCAAATGATAAAGGCTTTAGCTGAAAAGCTACTGAAAAAGGGTTTGGATGTAATTATAGAAGTAGACCCTAAGAGTTTTTAATCACAAGCTCTTTAAGTGTTTCTATAAACATTGGATGAGTTTTTAAAGTTGGTATTCTGATAAAACTTTCAGCTCCAAGCTCTTTTGCCATGTTGCCATACTGATAATCAAGCTCGTAAAGTGTTTCTGAATGTTCCGAGACAAAACTAACAGGTATAACCACCAACTTTTTATACCCTTCTTTTATTAACCTTTCAATCTCTTGGTCTGTAAAAGGTTCTAACCACTTTACAGGTCCAACCTTTGATTGATAAGCTAAGGAATGTTTAACATTTGGAAAGTGATCCATTATTAGCTTAACTGTTGTTTCTGTTTGTTTTTTGTATGGGTCGCCGTCAAGGATGATCTTTTCCGGCAAGCTGTGGGCTGTAAACAAGAAATAATAATCTTTATGATCTTTTGGCAGGCTTTCTTTAATGTTTTCTACCATCGCCTTTATGTATAAAGGATTGTCAAAGTAGCAGTTTATTTTTACAATAGGAATGCTTGAAAAATAGTAGTAGGGTTCTTTTGTCCCCTTTAGTGTAGATAGTACCGCAAATTTACCGGGCTTAATGTATCTTTTAACCTTTCTGTCAAATTCATTGAAAGATGATCCTGTGGTTGTTCTACTGTACTGTGGGTATAGTGGTAGCAAGATTATTTTTTTTATTTTTTCTTGAAAAAGCTGGCTTAAAGCTTCTTCTGTGAATGGATGCCAATATCTCATTGCAACGACAACTTTATAATCTTCCCCAAGTCTTTCTTGGAGTTTTTGGGCTTGCTGAAGTGTTTGTTCTTTTTGTGGTGATTTTCCTCCCATTATTTCGTAGTATTTTTTTGTTTTTTTGGCTCTAAGTCTTGAAATTAAGAATGCTACTGGTTTTTGAATAGGTTTTGGAATTTGTATGATGTCATGGTCAGAAAATAGGTTGTATAAAAATGGCTGAATCGCATCTAAGGAGTCTGGACCACCCAAATTTAAAAGCACAACACCAATTTTTTCTTTTGCCATTGACTTCTCCTGTATTTTATAAGCTTAAATTATACTGGTTATTTTTACTTTGTTCAAGATGAAATAAAATTATTTAGGTGTGAAGTGAAAGATTAGGAGTGTATAAGGTTTAACGTTGCGAAGGATTAACCGCCTGTAATTAAGATAAACGCCTATATGTTTTGTCTGACTTGGCAAATTCTTTGCATTTTACGCTTTACCGCTAACATTAAAGTCATATTTTTATTTGAGTGAGAAATTAGTGATTTTTATAAAATTTTAAAAGGAGATCCTTCGGCCTTCGGCCTCAGGATGACAGTCAAAGGTTAAATGACAAATACTAGAGAAAGGTGATCTTATTTGCCATTCTGCAGCCGGTGAAGAATCTCTTTTGCATCCTAATTCTGTCATTCCGAGCGTTAGCGAAGAATCTCATATTTCATCAAATTTTAAAAGAGGAGATCCTTTAGACTTGTGTCCTCAGAATAACAGAGAAAATGAAAGTATAGGCAATTCATGAATTGCCATTACAGAGGTTAGCAGTAAAGTATATACATTGTATTATAGTTGTGCGGAAAATCTCCTATTCATTTTAAAAATACCAGCCGTTAGGCTGGCGCATGTTTTTTAATATAATCTTTTTCTTTGAGAAGCTGTAATCGCTCCAGCCATGCCAATGTCTCTTGGAAACTCAGTTCCTCTTGAAGTTGTTTGAACTTCAAGGTCTTCTGTACCAAAGAAAGATTTAATTATTTCTAAAGCTGCTGGAATGTCAAATTCCTTACAAGAGAATATATCTATTGAAAAATATCCTTTCTCCGGAAATGTATGGATGCTTATGTGGCTCTCTGC
>NZ_ABZS01000176.1 GCF_000173615.1 Sulfurihydrogenibium yellowstonense SS-5
ATGCTATATCTAAAACAAAGTTCCATCTGAACCGTGTGGGTTATAAAGTAATAGTTTTAAATACCTTATAAAGGATTTAGAGACGGTTCCATCTGAACCGTGTGGGTTATAAAGCACTCAGCTCCTCTATCTCTCTAAACGTCTCTAATATGTTCCATCTGAACCGTGTGGGTTAGAAAGATTTTTAGATAGTCAATTTTTGCGTCAGATCTCCCAAGTTCCATCTGAACCGTGTGGGTTAGAAAGTTCATCAGATGAAAGAACGACCACGTCTTCTTCTGCGTTCCATCTGAACCGTGTGGGTTATAAAGGCAGATTATTTCAACAATAATCAACAGAATTGAAGAGTTCCATCTGAACCGTGTGGGTTATAAAGGAATTTTTATCTCTTGCGTCAGACCCATTCACATCTGTTCCATCTGAACCGTGTGGGTTATAAAGTGTCGTAAGTTTTTGCTATTGAAGAAGCACTCATGCTTAGTTCCATCTGAACCGTGTGGGTTAGAAAGAAAGTATTCTCAACTTCATTGATGCTTAAATCTCTCTCGTTCCATCTGAACCGTGTGGGTTAGAAAGATTTTTAGATAGTCAATTTTTGCGTCAGATCTCCCAAGTTCCATCTGAACCGTGTGGGTTAGAAAGTTCATCAGATGAAAGAACGACCACGTCTTCTTCTGCGTTCCATCTGAACCGTGTGGGTTAGAAAGGCTTTTCCGTTTTTATTGTTTTCTTCAATATCCTTTGTTCCATCTGAACCGTGTGGGTTAGAAAGTATCAGTGTGTGGATATAGAGAATGCTAATGATATTCGTTCCATCTGAACCGTGTGGGTTAGAAAGAAAGTTCCGCTGTTTCTCTTCTATAGCCCCCCTCAATCGTTCCATCTGAACCGTGTGGGTTAGAAAGAGTAAGACAGAAAGCACCTTACTAGTGCTCTCATGTGTTCCATCTGAACCGTGTGGCGGATTAAAAAGAAATAGAGATAAGTAAGTTATTGATTTGTCTAAATTACAAACTTTTTAAAAATGTGTTATAATATTTTATACGATGGCAATTGAATAAGGTTTTTACGAATTTATTTTTGAGTTAAAATTTAGCGGGATTATTAGCCTACCTATAAGGAATTGACACGTAGAATAGTAAACTCTACCCCATAATATTTTTTTAATTTGTAGCCTACCTATAAGGAATTGAAACAATTCTTCATCATCAACGCAGGGTAGCTCCTCTACACGTTATTAGCCTACCTATGAGGAATTGAAACACTATATTTTTAGATAGTTCCTTTTTATCAAGTCTCTGTTTGTAGCCTACCTATGAGGAATTAAAGATTATCAAACCCTCTATATCCATCATCTTTTGGCAGTCTTCTTTCACTTCTAAAGCCAATAAAAAAATCTCATATCTCCATTGCAGTATTACCTATACACAGGCTTATTTTTTATGTAAAATAAATAAAGCCATTCAAATACTAATCAAGGACACTAAAGATGAGAGTTGAACTTTTAGAAAAAATCTTAAAAAAGAAAGATAAAATTAGAGAGTATTTACAGCAGAATATAGAGAAAATCAATGAAGAAGAGATAAAATCAAAATGGACAGCATATAATCCAAATCCTAAACCAATTCATCATTTAGCAGCCGATGGGTCTTTTTATCAAAAATCTTACTTAGGCTTTAGTCTAATCGTATTTGCCGGCTATGCAGAAAATACAAATCTAAATAGTGAAAATATAAGTAGTTTTACAATTGGAGATATATTTCCGACTGTAATTAAAAAAACAGAGCATGTTAAAACATTGGCAACTCTTTTTATGTTTTTATGTGAAGCAAAAGCATTGCTTTACCTTGCTAAAAAAGAAAAACCAGATTTTATAATCTTTGACGGAACCATTACATCAAGATTTATCATACCATTTCCACTTTCTAATTGGTTTACCGATAATGAAGTAGAAAATCAAATTAACACTATCGTTAACGAGCTTTTTAAAGAAAACATAGAAAAAATAAACGAAACAGATTTGTATTTTTTAAGAGATGATATTATCAAATCAATATTTACAAAGTTAGAAAGTCCAAGAAAAGACTATATAGAAGCCATAGTCTCAAAATTTGCATATTATGAATATCTCTTTACACTTTACAACATTTTCAAATTAGAACATAAACCATTAATCATAGGATTGGCTAAAACTTCCACCGGAACAGATACGTTAAATCATTCTCTGCCGGATATAAAGTTATTTTTAAACTACATTAACGAACTTGGATATTCTGAAAGCGTTGAGCAGAGCTTAGAAAAACTAAAAGCAAGCCTTGGAGAACTTCAGCTAATAGATGATAAAATCTTTAACTTTTTATATGAGCTAAACATTGAGTCTTTTTATGCAAAATATACTTTAAAAAATGCTATAAATCTTATAGAAGTTTATCAAAATCCAGATTTCGGAACAATAAGAAAAGAGGATATATTAGACTACTTAGCAGATATGGACTACTTAGGCTACAACTATCCCTTTAAACTTAAAAAAGTTGACAACGAAGTTAGAATTACATCATCAGATTTTGAGTTTATAGAAAAACAGCTTGGACTTGAATTTTCAATCACAGGCAGAGAAGCACTATGAAAATAAACCAAGAGCTTTTAACAGTTCAAAGCTTAATCATCGGATTGTTAATTTTACTTCTATTGACTTTAAAATCTATTAACATAAATCCAAAGCCAAAGTTTACAGAAAATGATTTAAAAATAGATATAAACACCGCAGACATCATCACACTTCAAAGAATTCCTCACATCGGAGAAAAAACAGCCGAGCTTATCATTGAAGATAGAAAGATTAGAGGCGGTTATACAGATATAAATCAGTTAAAATGGGTAAAGAGCTTTGATAAAATAAAACCTTACATTAAAATAAACGAGGAATCAAAATGGACAGAATAGAGCAGTTAAAAAAGGCATTAGAAAAAGACCCAAATAATCCACTTGGATTATACGGATTAGCGTTAGAGTTATACAAACAAGGTTTATATGAAGATGCTATTATATACTTTAAAAAATATCTAAGTTTGTACGAAGACCAAGGAGCAGCATACAGAACGTTGGCACAATGCTACATAAACATCGGAGATATTGAGCAAGCCATAGAGACATACGAAAGAGGAATAGAAAAGGCAAGAAAGTATAACCACCCAACAATGGTAGAAGAGTTTAAACAGGAGATTGAAAGATTAAAAACAATGATTTAAAAAAAATTTTAGTGATAAGATTTTCATCTCTTGGAGATGTTATCCTATCTTCTGTCGTTTTAGACCCTTTATATGAAAAAGGTTATGATGTAGATTTTTTGACGTTTAAACCATTTAGCGATGTGTTTGAAAAAGACTATAGAATAAAAAATCTTATTGCTGTCGATAAATCAAGACTTAAAAGCATCTCAGATATTTACAGTTTCACCAAATCCTTAGATAAATACGATTATGTTTTAGACCT
>NZ_ABZS01000175.1 GCF_000173615.1 Sulfurihydrogenibium yellowstonense SS-5
TCTTTTGTTTCATCTTCTACAAACGGCGTGACTTTTTTCTTGATTAGAACTTTTAATTCATCTTTTTCTTTATCAAAAATAATTTTTACAGCACCCTTTTCTCTTAATTTAAACTCTTTTTTTACAGCCGTTAAAATACCATCTTTTAATGCCTTTTCTATAACATCTTCAGGAATATTCCTTTCTCTTGATATGGTTTCTATTACATTTTTTAGTTTTACAGACATCTCTACTCCTACACTTAAAAGTCTAATTTTGTTTGGCTAACATTTTCCAACGGAATTTCTACAGTCTCTTCATTTTCTTTAATTTTTACCTTTTCATCTTCTAAACCGAGGAGCGTACCTTTAAACACTTTTTTCTCGTTGATAGGTTCTTTTGTTTTTATTACTACATCTCTGCCTTTGAAAATATCGTATTCTTCTATGTTCTTAAATTTTCTGTCTAACCCTGGCGAAGAAACTTCAAGGATATATGCTTTATCGATTAAATCTTCAACATCAAGCAAAGCTCCTATTCTTTTGCTTACCCATTCACAATCATCTATGGATGTACCTTCCGGATTGTATATGTAAATACGCAGAATTGGTCTTTTACTTGGTATAAACTCAATATCCACAAGTTTAAAGTCTCTTTCTTCTAAAATAGGTAATAGTAATTCCTTTACCTTTTCTTCAACCTTCATAAACTAACCTCAAATTTATTAAAAAATAGCACAACATGTCGGGTGAGAAATTCATTAAAAGTAGGAGATTCTTCGCTTCGCTCAGAATGACATCTAAAATTATCTTTCCTCTAATGCTTGCCATCCAACCTTTTTGTCATCCTGAGGACTTTAGTCCGAAGGATCTCCTTTTTAATCTATAAAAACTGCTAATTTCTCACCTCAATGTGTAGTACAATCTAATTTATAAATTTTATCATAAATTTCAAAGAGTTATTTGATTTAAGGGATTTAAATAGATAGGATTTCTTTTTCCTTAGCCTCTGTAAGCTGATTGATTTCTTCTATGTATTTGTCTGTTAATTTTTGGAGTTTTTCAAGAGCTTTTTTGATATCATCTTCTGAAAAGCCTTCTTTTTTGAGTTTTTCTATGTTTTCTTTTTCATCTCTTCTTATGTTTCTTATTGCTATTCTTGCTTCTTCTGCAAACTTATGAATCATTTTTACAACTTCTTTTCTTCTTTCTTCTGTCATTGGTGGAAGGTTTAATCTTATGACGTTTCCTTCTGTTTGCGGGTTTGCTCCAAGATTTGCTTCCATTAACGCTTTTTCTATTAGCTTTACAGCTGATTTGTCCCATGTCTGGATTACGATTTGAGCCGGTTCTGGAGTTGAGATTGTTGCAAGCTGTTTTAGAGGAAGTTCTGCCCCGTAGTAATCTATTTTTATATTTTCAACCAATCCTGTAGAAGCCCTGCCTGTTCTAATTCCTAAAAGTTCTTCTTTGTATTTATTAACTGCTCCCTTCATTCTTTTTTCTGCTTCTTTAAGATATTCTTCTATCATTTCCAAACCCTCCTTATCTAACTATTGAGCCTACATCTTCACCAAAAACGATTTTTCTAAGATTACCTTTTTTCTTTATGTTAAACACTCCGATAGGAAGCCTATTTTCCATGCACAAGGTTATAGCTGTATGGTCCATGACTTTAAGGTTTTTATTTATTGCATCTAAATAAGAAATTTCTTTTAAGAGTTTTGCATCGGGATATTTCTCAGGGTCTTTGTCGTAAACACCATCAACCTTTGTAGCTTTTAAAAGAATGTCTGCTTTTATTTCGGCAGCTCTTAATGCTCCTGTTGTGTCTGTTGTAAAAAATGGACTGCCTGTTCCGGCAGCAAATATAACAATCCTTCCTTTTTCTAAGTGTCTTATTGCTCTTCTTCTTATATAAGGCTCTGCTATCTGTCTCATTTCAATAGCAGACATAACCCTTGTTGGCACATCTTTTTTCTCTAAAACATCCTGAAGTGCAAGGGCATTCATAACCGTTGCAAGCATTCCCATGTAATCAGCAGTAGCTCTGTCCATTCCTATTTCAGTGCCTTGAATGCCTCTGAAAATATTCCCACCACCTATGACTATAGCAATCTGAACGCCGATTTCATAAACATCTTTTATCTCATCGCAAAGTTCACTGACAAAATGGGGGTCAATTCCATACTCTTGATCCCCCATCAATGCTTCTCCGGAAAGCTTTAAAAGAATTCTTTTATAAACAAGCGGCAATTTTTAGTCCCCAAGCTCGTATCTGCAAAATCTTCTAACTTGAATGTTTTCACCAATTTTAGCTATATACTCTTTTATCAATTCTTCAACGGTTTTTTTGTCATCTTTAATGTAAGGCTGTTCGTATAAACATACTTCTTTATAGAATTTCTCTAATTTTCCTTCTGCTATTTTTTCTGCAATGTGAGGTGGCTTTCCTTCTGCAATTGCAGCTTCTCTTGCAATTTCTCCTTCTTTTTCAGCAACTTCTCTTGGAACATCTTCTCTTTTAACGTATTGCGGCTTCATAGCTGCAATTTGTAAAGCTATTTCATTAGCAAGCTCTTTGAAAAGTTCGTTCCGAGCGACAAAGTCTGTTTCACAGTTTAATTCTAAAAGAACGCCGATTCTTCCGCCGGCGTGTATGTATGCATGAATTAGCCCTTCTTTTGTCTCTCTTCCGGCTTTTTTAGCAGCTTTTGCAACGCCTTTTTTTCTTAATATTTCAACTGCAAGCTCTAAATCACCATTAGCCTCTTCTAAAGCTGATTTACATTCGAGCATTCCAGCGCCGGTCATTTCTCTAAGAGTCTTAACTAATTTTGCATCAACAGCCATTAAAGCTCCTCCTTAGCTTCTTCTATTTCTTCATCTATATGAGATTTAACTTCTTTTTCTATCACTTCAGAGAGTCTTTCTTCTTTTGAATAGTTTTTAGCTCCCATATATCCAGATTCTACAACGTTAGCAGCTTCTGCTCTTGCTAAAAGCTCTTCTTCAATGGTTTTTGTTTCTACAGCTGTTCCAATAGATTCTCTCATCTTTTTGCCTTCTATTACAGCGTCAGCTATTTTAGAAGTAATCAATTGAATAGCTTTTATAGCATCATCATTACCCGGGATAGGATAATCTATTTTGTCCGGGTCGCAGTTTGTATCTGCAATAGCTACAACATGGACGCCGAGTTTATTAGCTTCTGTAACAGCGTTATTTTCTCTTACTGTATCTACAACAAATATAATGTCCGGAACTCTGTCCATATCAACAATACCTTTTAGATACTTTTCAAGCTTTTCTTTTTGCTTCATTAAAGTTCTTGCTTCTTTTTTTGGTAATACTTCAAACACACCTTCAGCTTCCATTTTCTGCAGCTTTCTTAATTTTGCAATGCTTTTCTTAACAGTTGCAAAGTTTGTAAACATACCGCCGAGCCATTTGTAGTTAACATAGAAAGCTCCACATCTTTTAGCTTCTTCTTCTATGATGTTTTGAGCTTGTTTTTTTGTGCCAAGGAAAAGTATTTCCGCACCGTTTGCTACTTGCTCTGTAACAAAGTCAAGAGCTTGT
>NZ_ABZS01000174.1 GCF_000173615.1 Sulfurihydrogenibium yellowstonense SS-5
GCCTTCTTGCAAAGTATATATCCGTTCCATCTTTGAAAAAGATTGATATATAAGAGAAACCTGGTAAAGATACGCTCCTAACAGTTGTAACATCTTTAATTCCGGACATGAATGTTTCTACTTTTTTTGTAATAAGAATTTCTACCTCCTCAGCCGACAAGCCGGGAGCTTCTGTGTAAATGTTTACCTGAACGGGTGTTGGGTCTGGAAAAGTATCTACTGGCAAGCTTTTAAATGAGTAAATGCCAATGCCAACAATCAAGAACAGAATGAAAATAACTATAAATTTATATCTTAAGATAAAGTCAATCATTCTTCGGCACCTCCAAAAGCCTTAGTCTTAAGAAAGATTAGACCATCGGTGATAACCTCTTCACCTTCTTTTAATCCCGAAACAACTTTATAAAAATCTCCTACCTTTTCAGCTATCTTAACCTCTCTTAAAATGACTTTATTGCCTGATTTTACAAAGCAGTAGTATTTATCCTTTTCTTGAAAAACAGCTTTTAAAGGAACTAAAACACCGCTAGTTGATTTAAGCGGCAATTTTACATTTACAAAAAGATTAGGTTTAAGAGAATTCTCTACATTATTGACAACTATTCTTATATCATTTCTTCTTGTTTTTGGGTCAATCTCACGACTTATAAGACTTAACGTTCCGAAGATTTCTTTATTGAGCGGGGATATTACAATAACTTTTTGACCGATTTTTAAATCTTTTGTAATTTCAAAAGGTACCTGAGCAATTACCCAAAGTCTCTCATGAGAATGGACTCTCATAAGCTCTTCACCAACATTTACAGGATTGCCATTTATTACTTTAATATCAGCAACAAATCCGTTAACTTTACTTCTTAAAATAATAGAATTTCCTTTAACTTCTCCATAAGAGCTTAAAGCTTTTTTCAATGCTTGATACTCTCCAAGACTTCTCTCATATTCAATTTTTGCTGCTTGGTATCTTGCAAAGGGTATAACTTCTTCTTTATAAAGATTTTCTTCTCTTTCTAATACCTGTTTTGCTGTTTGTAATTTAACCTTTGCCATTTCAATATTTGCTTGCAAGCTTGCAATCGTTGGAGAATAAACAGTGAGCAAAACCTGACCCCTTTTTACCTGGTCTCCAAGCTTAACATAAACCCTTTCAGCTATTCCTTCCACGGGAGATGAAACAGCATAGCTTAACGTTGGGTCTTGAGTTACTACTGCCGGAAATGTTTGATACTCTACCACTTCACCTACTTTCACTTTTTCAGTTTTTAGATTTATCTTTTTTTCAATCTCTGGTTTAAGTATAATCTCCTGAGCCTTTGATAGAGTAAATATTGACAAAAGTAAAATCATAACTGAAGCTTTTCTAACTAACATATGTTTACCTCCTTTTTTAATTAAAGTGAAAAGTAGATCTTTAACCTATCAACCATTTACTCACCTACTATTGCAACGTATTCGCCATAAAGCTTATGAATTTGCATTAACAAATCAGCCCTGTATCTAAGTAATTCATAATACTGAGATTTTATTGTGAGATACTCAAAAAGTGTCAGCTCTCTTAGCTTATAGCTTTTTTCTGCAAGACTTAGCTGAGCCTTCATATCCGGTAAGACTTTGTTATCTATTTCTTCAAGCTGAGATTTTAAAATGTTGTAGCTTTCTTTTATGGTTGCCGTGGTTTTCTTTATATTTTCAAGCTGATAGTTGTGTAATTTTTCAAAGCTTGCCTTTTGGTTTTGTATGTTGACAATCTCTCCTAAGTTTTTGTAAAATACAGGGATGCTAAAAGTTAGCATCAAACCTGCAGAGTATTTGCCGGTTGTCTGCTCTCTTGTTATAAAACCTACGCCAATTTGTGGTTTTGCTAATGCTTTTTGAAATTTGTATGCATTTTCTAAGGATTCCATCTTGCTGTTTATGGCTGCAATTTGTGGCAATGTTGTTAAATCTTTATCTTTTATCTGTCTTATCTGATTTATATCTCCTTCAACGTCTTTTACATCAAATCCTACAAACCCTGATAACCTTTTTACCGACTCTTCATACTTAGTTTTTGATAAATTAAGTTTTACTTCCGTAAATTTATAATCTTTTTCTCCTCTAAGCAAGTCAAGCTTTGTAGTTTCTCCAAGTTGATAGGTCTTTTTTATAAAATCCAAAATTTGTTTTGATGTCTTCATCTCTTCCTGAGCTATTTCATATAAATATTTGTTGTACAATGCTTCATAGAATAATGTGTATAGATTTCCTGTATATGTGTTTTTGAACGCTTCAAAGTTTAGTTTTTGATGCTGAAATTCCTTTTCTGCTTGGTTTGTTTGATACTTTCTTTGTCCATACAGTCTTAGCGGTTGAAGTATATGAAATTCCGATAGATTTCCCGATGTATTATTTCCCATCAGCCTTTCAAAGCTTATGTATCCTTCCGGATTTGGCAGCGCTTTTGCTTTGATTATATCTCCTTCATAGGACATTACTTCGTAATACTTACTTTTAATAAGGTCGTTGTTAATACTTTTTTCTAATATATCTTCAAACGTTTCCGCATTTACCATGCTGAAAGATGTAAACAATGCTAATAATATTCTTTTCATAGTTTGCCTCCAAAGGTTTATAAATTGCTTATTATTTTAGGGTTTTGTGGATGGTTAAAAAGAGGTTTAAGTTAATATGGGCGGCTTGAAGATTTCTGAGATTAGTTGATATTTGAATAAATCAGATTTTAAATCTGCTGAAAATTTAGATGTTATTTCATAGTTATAATTGTAAGCATTTTCAATTTGAATGTAGGGCATGTGTAATTCTTCGTGTATTTCATTTATAAGACATAAAGTTTGGTCTTTCTGATTACATTGTTTTTCCTCTGAAACAAAAACTTGTACATCATGTTTTACTACATTTTGAATAATATAGTCATGAAAAATATTAAATAACAAATTAAGTAGAAACAAGCTTAATAAAATCTTTTTAAAATTCATACACACCAAGCCTCAGTTTGTACATCTTAGTATAATTTTACCATACATTATAATGAAAAAAAATGACAAATTTAATAAAAACGCGATCCTTCGGCCTTACGGCCTCAGGATATTAGTCAAATTCATTTTATAACTACATACTATCTGGAACATCATGAACAACAACATTTTTACCTGCCATTATAACTTGTATATTGCAAGCAACTTGAACACCGCTTCCGGCTGCAGCTGCAAACATTGTACTAACACCAGCAATTAAACCTGCAGCGTACATACCCTCTTTTATTTTATAGTCTTGGTCTACTTTTAATTGAACTTTACCCGGTCTTGGAGATTTTTTATTCTCAATAACTTCCACTCCCTCACATTCAATATTAAACTCATGAAAACCTGTAGCAAAAACTACAAAATCAGAATAAAATTCTTTACCATCTTCTGTAATTACTTTAAAGTTTTTATATTCACCCTCAACCTTAACTACTCTTCCATCTATAATTTCAACGTTTCCATACATCTTTGCATGTTCTTTTAATTGATTAATCACGTCTTTTCCTAAGCTTCCTGGCTTAACTCCCGGGGCGTTATTAAGCATTGCTTTTAATAGATCCGAAGA
>NZ_ABZS01000173.1 GCF_000173615.1 Sulfurihydrogenibium yellowstonense SS-5
AAATGGTAAGATGGAAGATTTTTGCTGTTTTGGATGTTATCTGATAAATAAAACCACCGGTCTTCGTGGTGATGAAGGCACGGCAATGGCTTTCCTTGGAAAGTTTGGATTTGGATATTTCCTTGCAATGATTGTAATGATGCTTAGCACTTATATATACGGCTCTCATTTTGTTGACCCAAACGACAAAGAGATGCAGCTTTTCACAGGATTTATCAAATACGTAATCCTTGTTTTATCCACTCCTGTTATGCTGATTCTTGGCGTTCCTATTCTTAAAAACTCTTTTTCAAAAGAAAATTTATTAAACTTTAATACAGATACGCTTATTGCCATTGGCTCGTTCTCTGCTTATTTTCTTTCTGTTTATTCAGTTTTAACCGGTAAGAATGCAATATATTTTGAAACCGCAACGATGATTTTAGTTTTAGTAACATTTGGAAGATATTTAGAGACATCTTCGAGAGTAAAAGCTTCAAACTTTATGAAACAGCTAATGGATCTAACTGCAAAAAAAGCAACGGTTATTAAAAACGATGTAGAAGTTGAAGTTCCGGTTGAAGAAGTTAAAGTTGGAGATATAGTCAAAATTCGTCCGGGTGAAAAAGTACCGGCTGATGGTGTAATAGTAGAAGGAATTGGTCATGTTGACGAATCGGTTTTAACTGGAGAGATAAACCCGGTGTTGAAAAAATCTGGGGATTATCTGTATGCTGGAACAACTGTTTTAGATGGAAGTTTTAAGATAAAGGTTGATAAACCACAATCACAGTGGACGTTAAACAGATTCATCGAGATAATGAAGCAAATAAGAAATACAAAAGCTCCAATAAACAGAATAGCTGACAGAATAGCTTTTTACTTTTTACCGATAGTGTTTTTCTTGTCAATTTCTTCATTTATCTATTGGTATGTAAACTCCGGGTTTGAAAAGGCTTTAATTGTGTTTTTATCTGTGTTGCTTATATCTTGTCCTTGTGCGTTTAGTATTGGTGCTCCCTTGGCTCTATGGCTTGGACTTGGTCAAGCAATGAAAGAAGGAATCATTGTTAAAGGTGCAGATGTTCTTGAAAAAATAGCATCTGTTAAAAAAGTGTTTTTTGATAAAACAGGAACGATTACAGAAAGAATAATGGAAGTTTCAAAAACATTCTTCAAAAATGATGAAGCAAAAGATATTTTCTATTCCTTAGAGAAAAACTCAGAACATCCTTTGGCTGTAAGTTTTGTAAAATGGTGTAAAGATTGTAAAGAGTTAAAAGTAGAAAATTTTAAAGTCCATTACGGGCTTGGTGTTTCTGGTGAAATAAACGGCAAAAAATACTATCTTGGAAGTCAAGAGTTTTTAAAAAATGTTCAAATTGATGAGAATATAAAAAATCTAATCAACCAAGCATTAGAAAATGGAGAGATTATAACATATTTGACAGATGGAAAAGAAATTCTTACAGTTGTGATATTTTCTCAAAAAATCAGACCAGAAGCAAAAATAACATTTGACGCTCTCAAAAAGCTAAAAGTAGAGACAGAAGTTTTGACAGGAGACTCTGAATATTTTGCAAAAGTTTTAAGGAAAGCCCTTGATATAGAAAATGTTAGAGCAAACCTTAAACCGGAAGATAAATTAAGAATTATAGAAGAAGAAAAAAGTAAAGGAAAAACTGTTGCAATGGTTGGCGATGGTATAAATGATGCTCCGGCTTTAGCAAAGGCAGATATAGGAATTGCTATGGGTTGCGGAACAGACCTAACAAGAGAATCGGCCAACGTTAGCCTGATAGGTGATGATTTGAGAAAAATTCCACTTCTTATAATCTTGGCAAGAAAGGTTAAAAGAGTAATTTATACAAATATGTTTTGGGCTTTCATTTACAACATAATAGGAATGGGTCTTGCAATAACCGGACATCTAAACCCAATTTTTGCAGCTCTTGCAATGGTATTAAGCAGTGTATTTGTAATAGGAAACTCTTTAAGAGTTAAGATAAGTTAGGTTGAAGTGTAAAAAATTATCAATTTATTTTCTTTAAAGGGTTGGTTCTTCGGACTAAAGTCCTCAGGATGACTGGTGTGGTGAGCCAAGGGAGTAAATTCTTCGGCTTTAAGTCTAAGGATGGCAAAAACCTGCCAAAGGTGTCATTCTGAAGCCGGCAAAAAATCTATTTTTACTCTCTTTCCTAAGAAGATATTAGAAAAGTTGACAAATAAAGGTAAACTTACAAAAAATTTAGAACAGCCCCCCATTTTCCTAATCATTTTTTTATCTTAAATTCTCATGTGCCTTATCTATTATGTTTTTAATATGCCCATCAGACAATGTTTTACAATCTTCTGATTTTTTTTCTATCAAAGCTAAAAATTCTATATTACCTTCCGGTCCTTTTATTGGAGAAAAGTCTAAATCTTTTATACAGTAGCAGGACTGCATTAAGCTTTCAATTACAGACTTTATGGCTTTAAAATGCAGTTCTTTATCTCTAACAACGCCGTCTTTTACTTCCTTTTTTGATAATTCAAACTGTGGCTTGATTAAAATTATTCCTTTAAAATCTTCCTTTAATAAATTATAAATGTTTGGAAGTATTTTTGTAATGGATATAAAAGATACATCGCAAACCAATATATCAATCTTTTCCGGAATTTCATTTTCAGTTAAATACCTTGCATTAAACTCTTCTATTGAAATAACTCTACTGTCAGCTCTTAATTTTTCATGAAGCTGATTTTTTCCAACGTCAACCGCATATACTTTTTTAGCCCCATTTTGAAGCAGACAGTCAGTAAATCCACCGGTTGAAGAGCCAATATCAAGACAAATCTTATCTTTTACATCAAGATTAAAAACTTTCAAACCTTTTTCTAACTTAAATCCACCTCTTGAAACATAAGGCATTTTTTCTTTGATGTGGATGTTTGCATCTGTTGGAACTTTTGTGCCCGGTTTGTCTATTTTCTGATTGTTCACAAAAACAACGCCAGACATAATAAGAACTTGTGCTTTCTCTCTGCTTTCAACTAAACCTTTATCTACCAATAACTTATCTATTCTTTCTTTCTGAGCTTTCAATTTTTATGCGTAGATAGAGATGCTACCGTTTTGATTTTCTGGAGGTTTTTTAGCTTGATTTACATTCTGTGTTTGCTGTATTATCTGATAGTTTAACTGCTTCATCATCTCAAGAACTTGTTTAAATAGCTCAACTTGAAATTGGTCTACCGGGTTTACTTGCATGGTTTACACCTCACTCTTTATAAACTTTTCTTCTAAAAATATCTTTTGGAGAAACTACCTTTTCTATAAAAACTTTTCCTTCTAAATGGTCTATTTCATGCTGAATAACAACAGCTTCAAAGCCTTCTGTGTCAAATGTTATTAAATTTCCGTTTATATCCTGTGCTTCTACTTTAATATAGTAAAATCTTTTTACATTTCCAGTGTAGTCTGGAACTGACATGCAACCTTCTCTGAAAATTATTTCACCTTCTGCATGAACTATCTTTGGATTGGATAAAACCATCAAACCATGGGAAACTTTATTTGTTTTATGGGTAGATTTTGATGTGTCTACGATTATTGCTCTTATAGGATTGTTCACCTGTGGTGCGGCT